>NZ_JADCNC010000001.1:0-135082 GCF_018454475.1 Wolbachia endosymbiont of Rhagoletis cerasi
CAGGTCGTAGGATTGTTGTCATCCCGCTGCTTGTTAGCGGGATCTAGAGATACCGCGAATGAATCGCGGTATGACGGTTCGCGGCGGTATGACGATAACCTCGTCATCCCGCTACGTGTTAGCGGGATCTCTTGTTAGCGGCTGAGATACCGCGAATGAATCGCGGTATGACGGTTCGTGGCGGCGTGACGATAAGCTCGTCATCCCGCTGCTTGTTAGCGGGATCTCTTGTTAGCGGCTGAGATACCGCGAATGAATCGCGGTATGACGGTTCGTGGCGGCGTGACGATAAGGTTTATACCTTGTCATCCCAGTGCGTGACACTGGGATCTAGCCTTTATTATGCAGCCACTTGGTTGAAATTAAGTCTTCTGGATCCCAGTGTCAGCTACTCGGATGACACCATTCTTTTTTCTGGATCCAAGTAGTCTGGGCACTGGGATGACACCATAGGGGCGCTGCCATTATAGAGTGAACCAGTGTCACGCACTGGGATGACACCCTGACAATCGTCATCCCGCTACGTGTTAGCGGGATCTATGTTAAGAGATACCGCGGCGGTATGACGTATAGAAACTAAAAAAGTTCTTTTTTAAAAAACTTAAGTTATACTTATAAGTATTTGATACTTTTTATAGTGATTATGTCGAGTTTAAGCTGCCTTTATGGTGATAATGCAGAATTTGTGGAAGAAATGTATAGCCGTTATTTGCAGGGTGATAAATCAATCGGGGAGGATTGGTATAAAATTTTTTCAAGCAATTTAGAAGTTAATAAAGCGGAGACCTGCGGTGCACAACATGTAACTAAGGTGGATGATTCAGTTTCTAGTTTAGCAAATTTTTTCAGATCTTACGGTCATTTTTTTGCGGATCTTAATCCGTTATCACCCAATGTGAATAAGGAAGTAGATTATCAGAAATATTCGAATCTATATCCGGCAAGTGACGCTGGAATCTATAGAGATATTTACTGCAAGAACATCGGTTTTGAATTTATGCATATCTCCTCTTATGAGGAGAGGATGTGGCTGCAGGAAAAGATCGAAAATCAAACCTATACGCTGAGTTCACAAGATAAAAAGGAAATACTGAGGCACTTAATTGAATCTGAGATGTTCGAGCAATTTCTCCATATGAAATTTCCTGGATATAAACGTTTTTCTATCGAAGGTGGGGAATCAGCTATCGTTGCAATTGAAAAAATCATTAGTGATTCTACGGTTTTTGGTATTGAAGAAATAGTCCTTGGCATGGCTCACCGCGGACGACTCAATGTTCTAACCAAAGTTATGGGCAAAGAATATGCGGCAATGCTATCTGAATTTCAAGGCAATCTTGCATATCCAGGTGGTCTTGAGGTGTCCGGTGATGTTAAATATCACCTTGGTTACTCTTCTGATCAAACACTTGCCAGTGGTAAGAAAATACATTTAAGTTTATGCCCTAATCCATCTCACCTTGAAGCGGTAAATCCGGTTTTGGCTGGAAGAATAAGAGCAAAACAGAATATAAGATCTGTGCTTGGCATATCAATTCATGGTGATGCGGCTTTCATCGGCCAAGGAGTGGTTGCTGAAACTCTAACCTTAAGCAATATTGAAGGTTATAAGGTAGATGGCATTGTGCACATTGTTATTAATAACCAAGTTGGTTTTACTGCTAATCCGTGTTGTGCGCGATCCTCTTTTTACTGTACTGATGTAGCAAAATCAATAGAAGCTCCAGTGTTTCACGTTAATGGAGATAACCCAGAAGCTGTGAGTTTTGCTACAAGTCTGGCGATGGAATATAGGCAGAAATTTAAAAAGGACGTAGTGATTGACATAATATGTTACCGCAAATATGGCCATAATGAAGGTGATGAACCGAATTTCACTCAGCCACTTATGTATAAGGCGATATCAAAGCATAAAACTCCTGGAACATTGTATGAAGAAAAATTGACTGCAGAGAAAGTATTAGATGGCGATGAAGTAAATAAATTGCGCAGTGAATTCAGGGCAAAATTAGATAAAAGTCTTGCTGAATCAGCGGCTTACACTCCAAAAAAAGCTGACTGGTTCGGTGGAGTGTGGTCAAAATTAAGAAGAGCAAAGCTGAACGATTTGAGCGAATACTACACGGATTCTGGTGTTCCGCCAGATGAGTTGAAAAAATTAGGTGTGCATATAAATAGCAATATCCCAAGTAACTTTAACATTAACAATAAGGTTAGAAAAATACTCGATGGCAGAATAGACAGCATAAATTTTGGTAGTAATATAGACTGGGCAACTGCCGAAAGTCTTGCGTTTGCATCACTGCTTACAGAAGGAATAGGAGTGCGTTTATCAGGACAAGACTCTGGTCGTGGGACTTTCTCGCACCGTCATTCAAGGCTTGTTGATCAGGTAACAGAAGAAGCGTTTATTCCGCTAAACAATATAAATGAAAAGCAAGCTCACTTTGAGGTCATAGATAGCGCACTATCTGAGTATGCTGTAATGGGCTTTGAATATGGATATAGCCTTGATTCCCCGTATTCACTGGTGCTCTGGGAAGGACAATTTGGTGATTTTGCAAATGGTGCACAAATTATGATCGACCAGTTTATCGCATCTGCAGAAACAAAGTGGTTGCGATCAAGCGGTCTAGTTTTATTGCTGCCTCATGGTTATGAAGGACAGGGACCTGAGCATAGCTCCGCACGTATAGAGAGATTTTTGCAACTCTGCGCAGAGGATAATATGCAGGTAGTTAATTGTTCCACTCCGGCGAATTACTTCCATGTCTTACGCAGACAAATGCATAGAGACTTTCGTAAGCCTCTGGTAGTGTTTACACCTAAATCACTATTGCGTCATAAAAGAGCAGTTTCTAACCTATCTGACTTTGAAGGAAAATTCCTCACGGTAATCCCAGAATATAGAACAGATTTGGTTCTAAATGATAAAATACGTAAAGTTGTAATATGCAGTGGTAAAGTTTACTACGACATAATTGAAGTATGTGAAGCACAAAAAATAAACGATATAGCAGTAATACGTTTGGAGCAATTCTATCCGTTTCCGGCCGATAAACTAAGCAGTGAACTTGAGAAATACGAGAACGCTGAAATTGTATGGTGTCAAGAAGAACCAAAAAATATGGGAGGATGGTTTTTTGTCAACCCATTGATAGAAGAAGTGTTATCTAATCTCGATATCCAAGCAAAAAGACCTAAGTGTATCGCAAGACCTGCTGCTGCATCTCCTGCATGTGGTTATGTTAGTGTTCACACTCAGCAGCAGGAGGAGATTTTAAAGCAGGTTATGCAGGGGATCTAGCACAATTGTGCAAATATTGAAGCGAAAGCTGGCAAGCGAACATTGTTCATCAGATCTTGACGCTGGGCACTGCAGCCAGGCGCAATAGAAAACGCATTACACCAATAAAGCCCTTTTGGTACTCAAGCAAATATAAAAGATTTTTATTCTATTAAAAAAAATTTAATTTTTATTAAAATTTTCATTTATTTTTATTTAAAAAGTAAACATTATTAATATTTACTTTAATTAATATAGGATATATATGAATACAAAAATATTTGAGATGTTAATAAGGAGAACTGGTCTACGCAGAGATAGCAAAGCTGAGATCATACAGTTAAATAGAAATGAAAAAGCTTTTGTAGATGAGGATAAAGAATCTATCGAATTAGCTGAGGCCATTTTTGAAGAGAATAATATGTTTCATTTCCGCAAACCAGGTCCTGCTATGGATTACATTTTGCACAAATTAATAAATGATAGGAAGCTTTTCGAGGAAATGAAAGATAGAGGTACAAGTATAATACGTCTTTTTTCTTTGTTATCAATGTATCATGGTCGTCTCAATTGCTGTGTTATAAGAAAAGGAGGGTGTATTACTGAGTGTGGCATACTTGATTACGCTGGCACCTATCCAGAACTAGTGCCTTTAGAGGACTTTATACTTATTGAGCCTTCCTCGTACCTCGAGTACATTGTGTTTGACAATGAGAATATCAGAAATAGGTTAGCTGAAGACTTAACTGAAGATAAAACAAAATTAGATATCTTTTTGAATGGAATTTTAGCAACAAAGAATTCGGATTTAGTATTATCTTGTATTAACAAGATAGAGGTTCTTAATGAGGGAGATAGATATTTTGTTAATCTCTTACAGAAAAACGGCATGCTAGACTACATCTTAAACAAAGATGATACAACACTTGCAAAATCAACTCTAAAGGAGTTGTTGAAGCTTTCTATTTTGCAGGAAGAAAAAAGCACTGAGTTAGAATCTCCCCAAGCTTCAAGTGTAAATGTTAGCAAAGCTCAGCAACATTGTAGTATATAGCTGGTGATAAAGTTTAAAATAATTGCATATACTGAGGCTCATTTAGGTATAGAGCCTCAGTGGTGCTTAATTTTTCAATTTATGGTAGACTAGTAGCCCTACTATGATGTGGATCTATGCTCGCTTATAACTAAAATTTCACTTCCACCAAGGGGATATTATTCCAGCTATTGCTTCCATAGTCATCAATAGAAGCGTTTAAGTAATCTGTATCAAAGCGCACGGGCACATCAAATTCGAAGCTCGCAGTGATTATTGCATCTTTTACTGGCGGTTTCATGAATGTTATTTCTCCCGTTGAATAATTTACTGAATATTCACTCTCTTCTTTACCATTTAAATAAATCTTTACTGTCCCATGTACTGGCTTTTTGATCATACGTATATGCTTATCTTCCCCACTTACATAAGTTTTGATTAGCTGAAAAGTCGTTTTTTTGTTATCTCCTATACCAATCTCTTGGTTGATGGCTATAAAATCTGACCAATCCTTAAAACGAAACCCTATTGCTTTACCTTTTCGTGCATGAAAAAATGTTATTAGTTCTAGTAGCTGCTCGTTTGATCTGACCCCGTAAGCTATGTTGTATCTAGTGCGTGCATGAGACCAATTGATGTTGCGCTGTTCACAACCATTGTGAGTTGTTACAACGTCAGTGGAAAATTCCGGTCCTCCAGTGGAACCATAAGATATATTTTCTGGAAATCTAATTTCTGTGAATGACATATACCCTCCTGTAGAAATAAAGTTGAGTTGATGTAGATAAAGTAGGAAAAATCTTAAACTTTTGAAATTGCTTTATTAATAAGATCGTGCATTTTTAATCCTGTTTCTTCTAGAAAAGTAAGGGTACTATTTTCTTCTAACTCACTCTTCAGTTCGTTAATGTTCTTATGACTCTGCGTTAATTGATATACACAAACACATGCAACGACTAAAGCAATTCCAGCAAGGAATGCTAAAGGAATTGATTGAGTAAAAGCAGCAGCTATAGCAGATGGTGTGAATACTATAGCAGCTATCACAGCAACTGTGCCATAAATAGCCTCTTTCCTGTAACTATTGATTAATTTTTTTTGTACTCCTTTTTGTTGTGTTTTTTGTTCTTGCTGATGAGAGGAAGGGATTTTTTTATCTGTGTAAATTTGTAAAACCGGCGCACTAGTGTTGGTATTAATTATTTCTTGTTGTACTTTTTGCTCTGATTGATTAGAAGTAGGAATTTCTCTATCCGTATAAACAGTTGCACTAGCGCTGGCATTAATTCCTTCTTGTCGTGTTTTTTGCTCTAGTTGATGAGAAAAAGGGATTTCTTTATCCGTATAAACAGTCGCACTAGTACTGATATTAATTATTTCTTGTTGTACTTCTTTCTCTGATTGATCAGAAGTAGGAACTCTTTTACCTGTGCCAAGAATTGCTTCACTAGAAACTTGTTGATCTTCTTTTATATCTTCAGAAATTCCACTAAGGAGTGGTACAAAATGTTGCATGTAATTCACTACTCCTACAGTTTTTTTACTATTATCTATCTTTAATTGATCAAGATTCACACCTTGTATAAAAACTTCTAGATCATCATCATGTGCTGTAATTTTAGTTACTGTAACTTTTTGACTATCTTCCTCTATTGAATAAATATCAAGCTCCACTTCATACTTATCACATATCATTCTCCCTTCAATCCCTGGGCGACCCCATATAGGTAGGCTAGCTTCTGTAGCCATACTTCTAATATCTTTTAAATATCTATCAAAAGATGCAATATTGTCTGGTATAATATTGTTCTGGTTATCTTTCATTACATTTCCATTTGAACCTATCATAGGTACAGCATATCCTTCAGCAATATTTTTTGTTATTTCATCAAAAACCCATCGTGAGTCCTTTTTGTTTTCAGCATAATCTGCACAATCTTTTCTTAATGATTTTGCGGTAAAACGATGACCAGGTTTTAACTCATTCAACCCTTGAGCCACGGAGTCAAAAAAGCAATCCCCTGTCTTTAGAGCAGCCCCTATCTTTAGTTTTTTAGAATAAGCACTCTTTAAATTATGCAATAAATTACTTGATTTTTTCTTTTCTTTGATTTGTCGAAAAAGAGCAATTGGTTCTCTTGTATAATTAGGTTCTTTCATATTGTAACTCCAGAATGGTAATTATATATTGAGTTTAACACTTTTTAATGGATTAGTCAATCTTTGCAGGCTGAGGTTATGCTTGACTATAGGCATCACCTGCTTTTCTTGAGCTACTGTGTCACTTCTACGTGCCGTTACTTATCACACCCACAGTTACTATACTCAGGTTCATTTGAGTTGTCAAGCAAAAAAAATAAAATTTTATGGCAAACTGTAACTAGCCTTGCTTGTGACTTAATTCATCTACTTTTTTGCGTAATACATTCAAATCAGTTGCTCCTACAAACAGGCTATCTCCAATTATTAAAAAAGGTGTACCACCTACTCCCAAATCTCTTACTAGAAGCCTACTGTTGTTTATCATTTGCTCAATTTTGTCCGCGTTATCTTTTATGGAATCATTAAAATCGTCCTCATCAATCCCTATGTTTTTCACTATATCCAATATGCTTTCGTCTGAAAATTCTCCTTTGTGACTTAAAGCAGCATGGTGAAAATCGAAATATTTTTCTTTATCGAGAAAATAGACAGCTAAAGCACTTTTTGCTGCCTTTAAAGAAGCGTTACCAAGTATTGGAGCATCCCTAAAGATATACTTAATTTTGCCGTCGTTAATTAACTGCTTTATATCATTCTTTATAGCTTTGCAATGTCCACAAGAATAGTCAAGGAAGCCTACAGCTATAACACTACTATTTTCATTTCCGGAGTAAGGATAAGTAAGGTCAAATATTTGATCCTTGTATTGTGAAATTTTACTTTTGGTTACATTATCTCGAGCAGCGTAACTACTTTTAATCGACTCCTCTTTGAGAGTTTTTACGATCTTATCAAAATTTCTGCTTATATAATTATCTAATTTCTCACCTATATAATCATCGTTTAGCATTTGGCTGCGATTTGAAAGCCAATTGTTTATTATCGGCAAGCTTGCTATTGCTATTATTAAAATTAATAAAAACGATATTCTAGACATACAATTTATTTAAAAACCTACAACATAAAACTTTTAGTACACATTTATCTGTATATTAAAAGAAGCATCTAATGTTAATATATAAAAACATTTGTATCAAGTGTATTTTATAACCAGTTTTGCCTCAAATGCAAACTTTACACAATGAAACTCAAGCACATTACTGAAAAGCTCATCAGAAGGCTTAGTAGCAGAGGCGCGCGGAGCGTAGATTTAAGTTGTTTCCGCTGTGTATAATTTTCCGCGGAATAAACATATGAACGAGCCAATAATTGGTAGAGAAAAAGAAATAGCTATTCTACAAGACAAACTTCTTTCTCAATCAGCCGAATTTATTGCTGTTTATGGTCGGCGTCGTGTAAATGTTGTATTATCTGCATTTTATCAGCATAATATAGAAGTAATGTAATGCAGATATTATGCCGATGCCAAATTATACGATTACTTCTAAAATTGCTAGTTGTCTTATAAGGATTGAAGCAGCAAAAGAAAAAGTGTTACATTTGCCACTCACTGTATCAATGCTTTTGTCTCTTCGTGAAACTGCACGGCTTTATACCACACACTATTCTACTATGATTGAAGGAAATCGACTTGAACCTAAACAGATTGAAGAGGTTTTAAGTGGTAAAAGCCACTTTCCAAAATATAGGAGAGATGAAAATGAGGTTAAAGGATATTATGCAGCTTTAACTCAAGTTGAACAATGGGCAGCAAGGAGAATACCCATTACTGAGAAAGCTGTTCAAACACTACATGCTCTAGTAATAGCAAGTGGAAAATCTAAAATAAAATCAACACCTTATCGTGATGGTCAAAATGTTATCCGCGATAGTCTTACACGTGCAATAATTTATATGCCACCTGAAGCAAAGGATGTACCAAAGCTCATGAGCAGTATGATTGATTGGATTCGTAACAGTGAGCAAGTGCCTTGCCCAATTATTGCAGGTATTGCGCATTATCAATTTGTAACAATTCACCCTTACTATGACGGTAATGGTCGTACTGCAAGATTGTTGACTACATTAATTTTACACCTTGGTGGGTATGACCTAAAAGGACTTTATTCATTGGAAGAATATTATGCTAAGAATCTAGGAGCGTATTATGAAGCAATCAGTATAGGTCCATCGCACAACTATTACATGGGACGAGCTGAAGCAGATATTACTAAGTGGGTGGAGTATTTCGTAGGAGGTATGGCAAATTCATTTGAGAACGTTTTACAACGTATAAATAAAGAAGAATACCACGCTGATCAGACTGATCTTATACGTAAGCTTGATCCTAAACAGCGTAGGGCTCTTGAGCTCTTCCAGGAGTTTTCCGCTATTACAGCTAGTCAGGTTGGCGAACTATTTAATTTTAAGCCTCGTACCAGTGCGCAACTTTGTAAAAAGTGGGTGGAAATGGGGTTTATCAAGATTGTAGATTTTTCCAATAGAGGAAGGAAATACAAACTTAGTAAGCAATATGAAGATTTGATCTCAAATTAACTGAAAGCTCGCTAGACAGTGCATAGATCAAATTTCAATAAAGTGCTTGAAAACTAGATATAAACTTAAAATTTTAAAAACTGGAATATGTACAACAACTTACGCGACTTCATCAAAGCCTTAGAAGAAAAAAAAGATCTGATTAGGATTAAGGAGGAAGTTTCAACAGTTCTTGAAATGACAGAAATTCACCGTAGGGTTTTGTCAAACAAAGGGCCAGCGATCATTTTTGAAAATGTTGTCACAGAAAACGGCAAAAATTCGATTCCAGTTTTAGTGAATTTATTCGGTACTATTGAAAGAATTGCCTTGGGACTGAACATAAATCCTGGTGAGCTAAGAGATCTTGGTAAACTTTTAGCATTTTTGCAATCACCTGAGCCGCCAAAAAACTTTAAGGATGCTATAAAAATGTTTCCTTTGTTGAAAGTCGTGTTATCGATGCGAAGTAAAGTCGTGAGCAAGGCTCCATGTCAAGAGGTAGTGCTAACCGGAGATGAAGTGGACCTAAGTCTACTGCCCATTCAAACATGCTGGCCAAATGAACCTGCACCACTTATCACCTGGCCGATTGTGGTGACAAAAGGACCTACGAAAGACAAACAAGATAATTTCAATCTTGGAATATATCGTATGCAGGTCATAGATAAAAAAACAACTCTAATGCGTTGGCTTGCGCATCGTGGAGGAGCAGGTCACCATAAACGATGGAAAGAGAAGGAACAAAATATGAAATTTCCTGCTGCTGCTGTGATCGGTAGTGATCCTGCAACGATTATTGCTGCGGTAACTCCAGTGCCAGAAACATTGTCAGAATACCAATTTGCTGGGTTGCTGCGCAAAAAACCGCTTGAACTTGTAAATTGTAAGACTGTTCCACTTCAAGTACCAGCTCACGCGGAAATCGTTCTGGAAGGCTATGTGAGTTTGGATAGCTATCAAGACGAAGGGCCATACGGAGACCACACCGGCTACTATAATTCTGTTGAGCAATTTCCTGAATTTAATATTACTGCAATTACTATGCGTAAAAATCCAATTTATCTTAGCACTTTCACTGGCAAGCCACCTGATGAACCATCGATTCTTGGTGAAGCACTCAATGAAATTTTTGTGCCCATTCTTATCAATCAATTTCCAGAGATAGTGGACTTTTATCTGCCACCGGAAGGTTGCTCATATAGAATAGCGGTAGTGTCGATAAAAAAATCCTATCCAGGGCAGGCAAAAAGAATTGTTATGGGCATACTTTCCTTTCTAAAGCAATTTTTATACACGAAGTTTATTATCGTTGTTGATGATGATATAAATGTACGTGATTGGAAGGAAGTGATGTGGGCAATGTCAACAAGGATGGACCCTGTGCGTGATACAATCATGATAGAAAATGCACCTATTGATTATTTAGACTTTGCTTCCCCTGAAAGTGGACTTGGAGGTAAGATGGGATTTGATGCGACAAATAAAATCCCGCCTGAAACCAAACGAGAGTGGGGAAAGAAAATTGAGATGAGTGAGGAAATAGTAAGGAAAGTCGCGGAGAAGTGGGAGGAATATATGGACTAGACTTCTTGCATAAAAGCAGAAAAAAGTTTGGCGTTTTTTATAATGCCGCATTAACTGATAATTGTGCGTCACAGTGCCCTTTTTTTGTCATCCTATAGCTATACCGCCGCGGTATCTCTTAGCCGCTAACAAGTAGTGGGATGACGAGCTTATCGTCATCCTGCCGCGAACCGTCATACCGCGATTCATTCGCGGTATCTCAGCCGCTAACAAGCAGCGGGATACTTAGGGATGACGGTTGTTGTTGAGCTGTAAATATTAAGAAATTTACCAAATGAAAAAAAAGGCAAAAGAAGCCCTGGGGTTATTATCCGCTTTAAAATATTGGCGTTTTTTATGTTTTAAACGCTTGACAAGCGAGATTCAGCCGCTTTTAATTGCAACTAACTTACGCTGCAAATGTTTAAGAAATTTACTAAGCAGAAAAAAAGACAAAGAATCCCCGAGTTAGCTAGTCTTTTACTATCTCTGTCGAGTATTGGCATTTTTTGATGTCTTGTAACGCTTTATAAGCGCGTTCAGCTTATTTAGATAAAAACCTAGATGTAGATGAAGTTTTGTAAAGACATACAGTATCTATATACTGCAAAAAATTGAACATAAGACGCCGATACATTAAGTAATCCTTACCTTTTAATCTGCAGATTGGCGAAAGCAAATACAATAGCTTCAGTTTCATGATAAGAGGGCTGGCGGAGTTTGTCAAGCAAGTTTTTTTGTTTCTGCGGGCTACCTGAGTCTATTGATTTCATTAGAGCCGAAACTCTTGAGACCTAGGTGATAATTCTATCTAAAAGAATGCCGAAAAAGAGCAGCAACCCTACGTAGGAGTTATTTTTAAATATGGACATGCATTGACTGGGATCGTCAGGATTGAAATTTTTGTATTGGCGGTGAAATATGAACCCTACAGCAAGTAGAGCAATATAAAAAATGTTATTTAATGATGATAAGATACCAGCATATAGCCACGTCATAAGAGATATTAAATAAAATCTTTTCAACCAAGATTTTGTTGTATCACCAAAATATAATGCGGTAGATTTCATCCCGAGTTTTTCATCATCTTTTTTATCTTGATGGGCGTATATGGTGTCATAGCTAAGTGTCCAAAAGACGCATCCTATATAAAACAGCAAGGATTCTATACTGATCTGGTTTGTTATTGCTGCTGAGCCCATGAGCGATCCCATATTGAAGGTAAACCCTAAGAACAATTGTGGCCACCAAACATACCGCTTTAATAAAGGGTAAGTAGCTATCATACACATTGAGATTATTCCAAGTATAAGTGTAGTTTTATTAGTTAATAATAAGATTACCAGGGCAATAGACAGTAACAGTGAAAGTAAAGCCAAAGCCTGCTTTATGTTTAATGCACCACTTGCAAGTGGCCTATATTTTGTTCGTTCAACGTGCGCATCTATTTTTCTATCGAAGATATCATTGATTATGCACCCTGCGGGTCTCATTAAAAATGCACCTATAGTAAACAAAACAAGGAGAAAAAGAGCCTGATATGATAGAGAAGTTGAGGCTAAAAGAATACCGCTCAAACTGGGAAATAGCACAAGCCACAAACCTGTTAAACTGTGCAACCTCATTAATGAAAAGTAATGGTTGAAATACATTAATTAAGTGTGATTATGTAATATTTTGCTTACATTAACAAAATTATCGAACGCTAAATCAGGCTTGAAAACTAACTCAGGTATAAATCGCAAATCAACATAACACAATATAGATTTACGTATTGACCATGCAGACTGGTTCATTTCATTAACAACAGTGTTAATATCACAATTATTCTCAGAAGGATCTCCAGTGCGTCTTTTTTCTGGATCTAAGTAGTCAGCTACTTGAATATTCAATGAAGATAACACAATATATACATCTGCTTTTTTCAAATCTTTACTTAATTTTACGTCAGATACCGCTACATTTTTATTGAACACCTTACCTTCCATTAGAATTCTTGATATTGCTCTATGCAATACCGATGCTATCTTTAGGTTTCTAATTTCCTTTTTCATATCCAGCTACTATAACACCCTTTCTTCTTGCACTAATTGATAAGCTTCCAAAATATCTCCAACTTTAATATCGACATTACCCTCTAGTGATACTCCGCATTCAAAGTTTACACCTACTTCTTTAACATCATCTTTAAATCTACGTAGTGCTTTTAACTTTCCTTCATGCACCAATTTGCCACCACGCATTACCTTAATTAAAGAATCTTTTCTTATGACTCCATCACTTACGTAACATCCAATGATATTACCAGCTTTAGATACGTTAAATATTTGCCTCACAGATGCAAAGCCAACACGAACCTCTCGTGTAACAGGCTTTAACATTTTAGTTAAATACATTCTCATGTCGTCAATGAGCTCGTATATTATGTTATAAGTATGTATTTCTATACCTTTTTGTTTTGCCAAGTCCCTTATTTTTGAGTCCACTTTTACATTAAAAGCTAAAATTACTGCACTTGATGCTTCTGCAAGCAGCACATCTGAATCTGTTATCCCTCCTACTGCTTTGTGTAGGATATTTAATTTCACTTGATCTTTACCGAGTTTATCAATTGAACTTGATATTGCTTCAATAGAACCAGTTACATCGCACTTTAAAACTACAGATAGTTCTTCTATTTCACTGTTATTACGGCTGAATATATCTAAATCATCCTCATCTAAATTTTCTTCTTTTTTCTTGATTAACTCTAACCTATGTTCAATAATTTCACGTGCCTGCTTTTCAGAATTTACAACAACAAATTTATCTCCAGCATTTGGTACACCATTTAGACCAGTAATTTCAATTGGAGCAGAGGGTAGTGCTGCTTTTTCTCTTTGACCAAGGTGATTAACCATACTACGTACTTTACTGTATGTTGTACCAACTACCAATATATCACCAACCTTTAACGTTCCTTCCTCAACTATCAATGTAGCTGATATTCCTTTCGCTTTATCTATTTTGGATTCTATTACCCATCCAAGTGCTCGACAATCTTCTATTGCTTCTAGCTTCATTAATTCAGCGATTAACAAAATCGTCTCTTCTAGTTTATCTAAATTAGTTTTCTTTTTTGCTGATACTGGCACAATCATAACATCACCACCAAGCTCTTCAGGAATGAGATCATATTGAGGTAAGCTACTCATTACTTTCTCCACATCACCAGGCTCAGATTTATCAATTTTATTAATAGCAACTATAATAGAAACATTTGCTGCTTTTGCATGATTTATTGCTTCAACTGTTTGTTTCATGATTCCATCGTCAGCTGCAACTACTATTACAACTATATTAGTAATATTGGCACCACGTGCACGCATCGCAGTGAACGCTTCATGTCCTGGTGTATCAATAAAGGTAATTTTTTGCTTATCTTTTGTCGTTATTTGATAAGCACCTATGTGTTGAGTTATGCCACCTGACTCTCTTTCTGCAACATTAGATTCACGAAATGCATCGAGCAATGAGGTTTTACCATGATCGACGTGTCCCATAAAAGTGACGATTGGTGGTTTAGGTTTTTTAGGCAGGCTTTCTCTGCCTTCTATAAAAAATAAATCCTTTTCTTTGTTGGCATCGCTCACTCGTTTGGCCGTATGATTAAATTTTTTCACTATTTCACATGCTATATCTGGATCCACCAGATCATCTACTCTATAACTCTCACCAACTTCTTCTTTGAACATTTTTAGCACACTCTTGCTATCTTCTGCCATACGAATAGATAACTCCCTGATAGTTATTTTGTCTGGTACAATAACTTCTCTTGATATATTTTTACCCTTAGTAAACTTTGACTTTCTACCTCTTATACCAAACCTTTGCTTAAATACAGGGGGTTGTTCAGTTTTTTCATCTATTGCCTGTGCAATTACCAGTTTAGAATGCTTAGAATATATATCTTTATTGACCTTAAAGGACTTTTTATCGTCGTCCTCATAGTTAATACTATCTTCTTTTGGTTCAACTAAGTGGGTATTACTTAAAACTTGCTTATTTATTTCCTTAGATAAAGCGTCCGCTTCATTTTTCTCATCAATCTCTTTATTGTTGTCTTCTTTTGCTGTTTTCTCTTTTTCTTCTCTCTGATTTCTTTCTTTCAGCAAAGCAGCATTCTGCACAGCATTAATGCGAAAAATTTGTTCTTTCTCTGTTAAAGAACCTAATTTACTCTCGTCAAATAAATTATGTTCTTCTGCATCATGAGATTTTTTTCTTCTTTTTTTTACTACTGTAGCTCCAGTACTTGGGCTAGCTGAAGAGTTTAAATTGAGGTCTAATTTAAGCTTGCTTAAACCTTGGAGCGTTAATTTTTTATCACTGATATCTTCATTATTCATATTATTTTATTATATTAATCCAAGCTTTTTACGTGCTTCTATGATTATTGAATCTACTGTATCTTTTAGATCTTCTTTGCTATCGGATGAGGAAGAGAGTATGCTGCAAAACTCATAACTTGATAAATCTGCTATGTCCTCTAAAGTCTTAATATCATGCTTACTAAGAGCAATTTTATTGTCTATTGATAAAGTTAAATTGATTACATCATCCTCCATACCTAAACTTTTTAGCTCTTCTATTTTTCTATCATTTTCTGCTTTCAGGTACTTATTTGCTCTATTGTGAAGTTCGTTTGCAATATCTTCATTAAAGCCCTCTATTGAAGCAAGCTCTTTAATTGAAGCGCTAGATATGTCTTCTACACTTGAAAAACCTTCTGTTACCAATAGCTGACCCATAATCTCTTCTAAGTTTAAAGCTTCAGCAAATAAAGCTGAACATTGACTAAGTTCTTTACTTCGCCTTTCTGATTCTTGCTGAGTGCTTAATATCTCAATTTTCCATCCAACAAGCTCTGAAGCTAATCTTACATTCTGGCCCTTTTTTCCTATCGCTAAACTCAATTGATCTTCAGCAACTATTAACTCTATGCAATTTTCATTTTCATCAATAATAACCTTCGATACTTCTGCAGGAGTAATGGCTTTAATAACAAATTGACCCAAATCTGAGGAGTAATTTATAACGTCAATTTTTTCACCATTTAATTCGTGTATAATAGTTTTTATTCTATCTCCCTTAACTCCAACACAAGCACCTACTGGATCAATGTTCTTGTCGGGAGAGAAAACGGCAACCTTAGACCTTGAACCAGCATCTCTAGCTATACCTTTAATTGTCACTAATCCGTCAGCAATTTCTGGTATTTCTTGATTTAATAATGCCTCCAAAAAGCCTTCATGAGTCCTAGAAAGAATAATTTGACGTCCATCATCAGAGCGCTTAACAGTCTGTATGTAAGCTTTAACCTTATCACCTTCACGAAATGATTCACCACCAGTTAAATTTCGCAATGGAAGATATGCCCTAGTGCCATTTATGTCTATAATAAGATCTGAATATTCTACTTGTTTAACAATACCATACCTTATTTCTCCCACCTTATCTTTAAATTCCTCATATTGCTTTTTTGACTCTTCATCTTTAATTATTTGAGCAATCTTTTGCTGGGCAATTCTTGCTGAAGCAAGATCAGTGTTAAGAGAGAGTAATTCACTAACAGTATCTCCAACTTTTGCATCTCCTTTTATTAATTTAGCTTGTGTAAGCGTAATTGATTCACACTCGGTATTCTCTTTTTCATTTGATTCATCATCAATAACTTTTAGTTTTCTATATGAAGTAACTTTGCCTGTGTTTCTATCTATATCAACTACAATTTTACTTTTGCTACCATATTTTTGATGAGCCACTGCTTCTATAGCACTTTCTAGTGCCTTTATTACAACATCAAAATCTAAACCTTTTTGAAGTGAAAGCTCTCCTGCTGTTTTTATTACATCAAGGCTTCCAACTATGTTATTCTTGTTACTTTTCTGCTTAACACTGCTTTTACGATTAGCAATCATAATAAATAAATCCAATGTAATTAGTTATAATTATAGCTCCAACGGGCAAAGAACACTATCTTAAATGTTAAATGATTGCTAATTTAAGTCAAGTTTTTTCATGTTTTTGTATAACAAGCAACGCAGGAGTAAAGAATAAAGTTAAAACCGTTGCAGCCAATATTCCACTTGCTATGGTTGTTGAAATGTCAACCCACCACTGGCTTGATGGAGCATCATATGTGATTTGTAGCGTAAAAAAATTGATATTTAACCTGGTAATCATCGGTATTAAACCAAGAACTGTGGTTGCAACGGTAAGCAATATTGGCCTAACGCGAGAAATTGCAGCGTTTATTACACATCGCTTGATGTCATTTTTGTGTACCTTAATTTGGTGATGAAAGGCATCAAGCAATAGTATGTTATTATTTACTATAATTCCCGCCAAAGCAATTATCCCCACTCCACACATAACAACTACGAAAACTTGTTGGATAAGAAAGAAAACAAAAAACACACATGTTGTGGATAAAAACACTGCTGTCATTACGATAAATGTATGGTATACATTATTAAACTGTGTCACTAATACCAATATCATTAGTGTAATCGCTAATATAAAAGCCTTTAACAAAAATGCTCCTGATTTTTGTTGATCTTCTTTGTCGCCTTTAAAATCAATTTTTACTCCCTTGTCCCAATCCTGGGCAATAGAATTCTGAATGAACTTTACTCTTTCATCAACAAGATAGCCAGTATCAACGTCAGCAGAGATTGTCACTGTGCGTAATCCATCAATCCTGTTTAGTTTGTTTACCTTTTTTTCGGGAGCATATTTTACTATATTGCTCATAGGATACGGGCCATTAACTGTATTGATAAAAAGATTGTCTATAGTCTTCATGTTGCGATCCTTTCCAGGGAAACGGAGTACAATATCGATTTCTTCATCCGTGTTATTTGGTCTATATTTTCCAATCAACACTCCATTTGTAACCATCTTTATAAAATCGCCAATGGTTGCAACACTTACTTCAGAGCTTGTAGCCTTATTCTTATCAACACTCATATTCCACTCTATTTCAGGTGCTGATCTGCTATCTTGAATATTTATAAACCCGGATGAAGGTTGGTTCATAATTTCTAGAATTTTCTCTGCTGCTAAATTCAAACTGGATGCACTCCCGCTGAGGTTGATTTGTATTGGCTTGTCAGCCGACGGTCCTGGCTTTTCCTCTTGAACATTAATTATTATTCCTTTCATGTCTTGCACACTGCTCCTTATATCATTTAGTATGTGCTTAGCTTTGCGCCTGAAGCGCCAATCCATAAGTTCTAGTTGTATTCTGGCGATAACGTTGTCTGAAAATGCTCCTGATCTAGCATAAGAAACATGAATTTCTTTTTCAATGCTCAAAATGCGTTCTTCCACTTCTTTGAGTATCAGATCTCGTTCTTTGGCTGATAAGCTTTCTTTTGCTTTAACACTGATTAAAATATTATCTGAATCCACTTTCGGAAAAAACTTTACTCCAGGACCAAAAGTAAAGTACAGCACACTAAATGAAAACAAAACGAATACAGTAGCACATACGAATTTTTTAGGATGATCCAAAACCTTCTCTAGCATGCGTACGTAAGCTCTTATTATAGGCCCAGCATTTTTTATTTCACCACTTTCTATAGCACTCATTTTTTTTATTTCTTTTTTTGAAGTTATCGAAGGCTTACCAAATATTGCACCAAGTGTTGGTATAAAAACCAAAGCCATAATGAGCGATCCAGTCAAAGTTAGGATTATTGTAATTGGTATGTACTGCATGAATTTACCAACAGTATCAGGCCAGAATAATAGAGGAAAAAACACTGCTAATTTAGTTAACGTTGATGATAGAACCGGATAAAACATATCACGAACTGAAGTGTAAAAAGCTTCTACTTTGTCCATTCCGCAGATCATCTTTCTATCGGCATATTCGCTGATCACAATTGCATCATCAACCAGCATGCCAACAGCCATAATTAAACTGAAGAGCACAACGATATTTAAGGTTATACCCATAAAGTAAAGAGCTATTATCCCAATGAGAAAGGAACCGGGTATCGAGAGTGCCACAAGAATAGCAATCCTTGTTCCCATAGAAAGCATCATTATGATCAATATTAACAACACAGCAAATATTATGCCGTTTTCCAAGTCATCAAGCACATCGCGGACGTTTTTTGACTGGTCGTTTAAGTACACCACTTTTAAATTTTCAGGTAATTGATCTTTTGCCTTATCCATTAAGTATTTTACTTGATTTACTGTGTCTATTATGTTTTTTCCGTTACGTTTTGAAATTTCTAGCATGACACTAGGTAATCCATTAATGCGAGCAAATCCTTGGTGATCCTCAAACCTAGGGTATACTTTTGCTATATCTTTGATTCTCAAAACTGCATCGCCTTGAGATCTAATAGGAATATTCATAATATCTTCTATATCTTTTAATAACCCTGATATTTTAATCGAATATTTACCGGTATCATTTTCCAGTGACCCAGCTCCCACTAGTCTGTTATTGCTTGATATAGCTTGGAATATTTCGTTTGATTGAATGTTATATTTTGTTAGAACTGTGGGCTCAACTATCACTTCCACTGTTTCTTTACGCATACCTGCCACTTCAACTTTGAGAACATTTGGCAGAGATTCTATTTCTTTCTTTAGCTTGCGTGCTATTTCAGTTAAGGCTCTTTCTGGCAAATTACCAATTAAGCCGACATTGAGTATCGGAAATAAGCTCAAGTTTATTTCATTGATTATCGGAGATTCCGCTTCAACAGGTAACTTCGATTTTATGTTTGAAAGCTTTGAACGAACATTATCGAGCACTTCTTTATTATCATACTCTGTTCCAAATTCGAGTATCATGTGAGCACCATCATTAGTTGCAAAAGCTCTCAATTCTCTTACACCTTCGATGGATCTTAGTTCATTTTCTATAGGAAGCACTAATAGCTTTTCACTATCTTGAGCAGAAATCCCAGGAAGTCCAACAAACAGGCTGATTATAGGAATCTGTATATCAGGATTGCTTTCCCTTGGCATTTTTACATAAACGTATGAACCGAAGATAAAAATTACTATAAGTAATAATACCACCGCCCTGTTTCGCTCTATGAGTAAGCTCTGCATGTTGAATGTTAGCTGAATATGTGTGTTTGTACAATATTATAGTCGAGATACATTGCATATTAATTAATCCTTGTGTAGCTTTAAAACTTTATGCAAATAATTAAAATTTTCGCAAAATTGCAAGTATAAGAAAATTCCTGTATAATAATTCTAGAACAGTATTTGAGAGGTTATTATGGTGGCAATTCTAAATATAACAAAAGGCAAAAATAAAGTTATTGTGTCTGGATTAGCTGGAGCTTTATCAGCTTTAATATTTTTAACAGCAATCCACATTGCCGCAAAGATAGCCATTATCGTTTCTGCTGCTGCAGTTACTTACTTATTACTTTCGCTGATTCATAAAATAAGAACTAAAAAAGAACAGCCTGAAATTACTGGTGTTTCAGGAGAGAAAGTTTCAGAAGATGAAGGGTATAGCAGTGTTGATGAAGGTGAAGAAAAAGATACCGCAAAAGAACCAGAAAGAACTGAAACTGAGTTAGAAGAAGAAATAATAAGGAAAAGAGCACAAGAACGCATGGAGAAAGGATCACTTGGTGGTCCTATAAATGCGTTTGGCGAACCAATTCATGTGACTATAGATGCTGAAAATAGTAATCCTGTTGATTATACAAAAACTATGGTAGTGCCTGAGGAAATTATTCTTAGCATGCTAAATGATAAAACTCTTACACAAAATAACTCTAGCTCTATAAAGAATCAGATGAAACCTCTTCCTGAGCACATGGATGTGCCTGGTAATCCACTTCCTGGGCAAGTGTTAAGCAATCTAGAGCTTGAATCTAAAAGCATGCAGAAACTATCTGCTTTAGACTTGCTATTACAGTGCAAAAATGTAGATAATGATGTAAAAAAAATGCTAAAACAGCCAATTACCCAAAAGGGGTTTAACGGATTAGGATTTGATAGATAGTTGTTATATTAACCTCTCCATCTCATATTGAGGATCAGATGCAATGCCGTAGACCCTATTTGGCGGAGCAATTTTGTTCTCTATACCAAAAACCATACCTTCAATTATTGCTGTGAGTACTTTTTCAAGGTCACAATCTGCTCCGGGAACGCGGTGCTCTAGGCGGCATCTTTTGAAATCGTTGCCAAAATAGGGAATTCTTATCGCAGCAGTTCTGTTATTTACTCCCCAACTAATCGTAGTTGGAGTGTGAATATCCGGATACTGAAATCTTAAATATGAATCATCATTTGGAGCAAAAAACAACATATGTTTTTTCATCATTGCACATAATCCACCAATACTATGAATCAGATAGTCACTGTACTTTTGCTCATTGATATAAAATAAGTTACCGTTATTTGAATTCACGAGATTAACATGCACATTTAATGCACTGCCTGCTCTATCCAAATAAGGCTTTGCTTTAAAAGAAACATTCCCACCTAGTTTTTGTGCTGTTTCAGTAAGTGATTGTTTTGCTAACTCAAAATGCTTAATTAAATTGTAGGAGTTCGTATAACAACCACTTTTTATCTCATACTGATGTGTAGAATTCTCCTTCTCGCAAGAAAATTCAAGAGATGCTATTTTATTTTTGATGCTATTCAGAAATAAGTATTCTTTTTCTATTCCTTCAATGTAAAACTCTAGTTCAATACCGAATACAGCATAACAACTCAAATTACTTAATATAATCATAAATTTGCTTCAGTAAATCTATATTAGGTTAGCTATATTTATATGAATACTTTACTTATTTGCCAGTAAATTTAACATCTTATTTATACATAATGTATTACTGTTTTTAATAGCATGCTTCTAATCCTCGATACAAGCGACATTTACAAATTTTTCATTTTTTTGAAATAAAAATGATCAATTTTAATGTTTTTATACCCTTTACAACCCATCAAAAAATCACCATAATTTTTAGTATGTATTAAGTAGTATTAGCTTTTCATTTTGCAGTAAGCTATTGATTATCTTATATTTTTCTAATTATTGCTTTTTTCTTGGTGTGGTATATGAACTTAACTAGCCCTAAGGTTTCTACTATGTTTTTTGATCAGATTATTACAGTAACGGATCACAATGTTACTTGGGAAAAAATCCAAAATTGTCTTTATAATCTTTATGGAGAAGCAACATATAATAGCTGGCTGAGTTCACTAAAATTTGTCAGTAGCAGAAATGGGGAAGTTCTTTTATCCGTGTCAACAAGGTTTATAAAAGAGTGGATTACAGTTCATTACATGAAAAAAATATTATCATTATGGCAAAGCGAAGATAAAAGTATACGTTCTATTGATATTCAAGTAATTGAGGAGAGGAATTCAAATTTTAATGTTATACTAAAAAACAGAGAGGAAAGTAATCATAATCTTGGTTCGCCGCTGGATCCAAGGTTCACCTTTGATAATTTTGTAGTGGGAAAGCCAAATGAATTAGCATTTACGGCGGCAAAGCGTGTGGCAGAATCTATAGATCCAATATTAGGCAGCAATCCTTTGTTTCTATATGGTGGAGTGGGACTTGGTAAAACACATCTAATGCATGCTATAGCTTGGCACATAGTCAATTCCCCATCAGCAAAAAGAAAAGTGGTGTATTTATCAGCAGAGAAATTCATGTACCAATATATTACAGCGCTGCGAAGCAAAGATATTATGTTATTTAAAGAGCAATTTAGATCAGTAGATGTATTGATGGTAGATGATGTGCAATTTATCAGTGGTAAAGATAGTACACAAGAAGAATTTTTTCACACTTTCAATGCATTGATAGACCAAAATAAACAATTGGTTATATCAGCTGATAGGTCTCCTAGTGATCTTGATGGAGTGGAAGAAAGAATAAAATCACGACTCGGTTGGGGGTTGGTGGCAGATATTAATGAAACAACTTTTGAATTAAGGCTTGGTATATTGCAGGCAAAAGTGGAGCAGATGAATATGTATGTTCCGAAAGATGTCCTAGAGTTTTTAGCAAGGAACATAAAATCTAATATAAGAGAATTAGAAGGAGCATTAAATAAGGTTACCCATACCTCATTAATTGGAAGAAGTATGACGGTAGAATCAGCTAGTGAAACCCTAATCGATCTTCTTAGGTCAAATCATAGGTCAGTCACAATAGAAGAAATACAAAAGAAAGTAGCTGAATTTTTCAATATAAAGGTTGCAGATATGCAATCCAATAGAAGGCTTCGCAGTCTTGCAAGGCCAAGACAAATAGCTATGTATTTTGCCAAAAAATTTACGCAAAAAAGCCTACCAGATATTGGGAGAAACTTTGGTGGCAGAGACCATGCTACTGTTATACATGCAGTAAAACAAGTAGAAAATTTTATAAAGACCGACTCAAAATTTGCTGATGAAATCAATCGATTAAAAAAAATGTTTAAGTAGCGTTTTTAAAATAGCTGATAACAAATCCTAAAATGAATCGACTATAGTTTTAATCCGTTTAAGTTTAAAATCTTCTGTTAGCTTCGCAGAATACATTTCCTTATTGTGTTGATTATAGAAGGTAAATTCGTGATCATCTAAATTTAGTATTGCAAAGCCAAAGCCAAAAAAGTTTCTAACCTCGTGTGCTAAGTAGTTTTTACCATTTAAATAGTCAAATTCTACATTTTGATAAACAGATTCTTGATCTTGAGCGTGTAATGATGCACCACCGTTTCCAACTATAATTTGGTCTGGAACATTATCCATTAATAAAATCTGGGCTATATGAATGTGGCCAGAAACTATGGTAGTAACATTGCTTGGAAATTTATCTCCAAAAGCTTCGATTTGTGTAAGATTACCATGGCTTTTTAATGTCAAAAATTCTTTTTTTGGAGATCTCCAAAGCGGTTTATGAGTTAAAAACCACATGGGCTTGTCAGAACTATTTTGTATCAATTTATCAAATTGCCTCTCAAAAGCATCAATTGTGCTTTGGGTTGTAAAAATATCCTCACCGGATGAAGAGTCGAAGATAAAAAATTTCATCGGTCCAGCATCTAAGGACCAACTAGAAACGAAGTTTCCACATCTTT
Source organism: Wolbachia endosymbiont of Rhagoletis cerasi (assembly GCF_018454475.1). Taxonomy (NCBI): domain Bacteria; kingdom Pseudomonadati; phylum Pseudomonadota; class Alphaproteobacteria; order Rickettsiales; family Anaplasmataceae; genus Wolbachia; species Wolbachia endosymbiont of Rhagoletis cerasi. The sequence goes on from NZ_JADCNC010000001.1 coordinate 23,630, forward strand.
CAGACGAAAAGGGGTATGAATCTAGATACCTGAACCATCCTTCATAAGCTCTATCACAACTCTCATGGTTTCCACGAACAAAAAGGAAAGGGGATTGTGATAAAATATCCTTTGCAGGCTCAAACCAATCAGCGTACCAAACTTCTTTATTATATCCATAAATATCGCCACACTTTTTTGTATTTCTACATTTTGTTTGTCTATAATGATAATCACCAACATGGATAATTAAATCTGGTTTATGAAGGGCGATTGAATCTAAATTTTTTTTTAAAGGCCAGCTATCTACCGAATTACATTCCTGCTGAAATAACATATTTATTCTACAGCCCGTGTCACCAATGAAAGCAATTTTATTAACCTTTTTTGGTAATATAGGAACCCGTAGATCCTCAATACTAATGTTTTTGGCACTTGTTTGTACTGTCAGTTCACAAACTGTTTCGTTATGATCACCATTGTTAATTGAGCTGCGATTCAGCATTTCTGTTTCCTCGCCATCAACATAAACAATGGGACACATGTCATTGTCCGTAATTGCGCGTATGCTTAGTTTATTTTCTGGGATAACTTGAGACCATGTGTATAATATTTGTGCATGGACGAAATGAAAGCTAGTTATAAGAGAGAGAGCTAAAAAAATAAAGATATTAGCTATATTCATTTGTATAAAAACCTAAGTTAAAAATTAGTAGTAAGGTTATCTTAAATGATTAAAATTTATAATCACAAAATTCATAATCAAATTATACAAACAATTTCTAAATTATTCTAGTATCAGATTGACACTCTAGATGAAAAATTCTAAAATGATTAAGTAATTTAAAATAATTATATAAAAACTAGAATATAGTGCGGCCGTGGTGGAATTGGTAGACACGCAGCGTTGAGGTCGCTGTGGCTCATAAGGCCTTGGAAGTTCAAGTCTTCTCGGCCGCACCAGTTTTTATCGCTGTTTAATATGGGTAAAAATGTTTATAGGAAATCAGAGTAGCAATAAGGTAGAAAGAGCTATCAGCGAAATCAGGCGCGGTCGGCCAATTGTAATATATGATGAAAGTAATTACCTATTGTTTGCTGCTGCTGAGGCTTTAGAAAGAGATTTATTTAATCAATACAAGCTTACATCAAGTAATGTATATGTTACTTTAACTTCAAGTAAGGTAAAATACATATCTCAGAATAAAGAACATAACAGCAAACGTCTGTTGGTGAATAATTTTGATGAACTGCTCTATTTAATAAACTGTTCAAAGGAAGATTGCATAAAAGAGTTGCAATGCTCAAAGACAATAGATGAATGTGCTATTGCCTTGCTTAAGTTCTCAGAATTATTGCCATACGCGTTAGTGGCTGATATGACTTTTGAGAATAACCATGAAATGCGAAATTGGTGCGAGAAAAATGACGTTATTGCACTGGACACATCATTCATAAATAATTTTCAAGAAAATCAGGATGTATATGAAGTGTGCAAAACATCATTATTTTTAAAACAGACTCAAGAAGTAAATATCATATCTTATAGAACCGAAAGTGGTGGAAGAGAACATCATGCAATTATCATTGGCAATCCAGATAAAGATGACGAACCATTAGTGAGAATTCATTCTTCGTGCTATACGGGTGACTTGTTAGATAGCTTGTCATGCGATTGCAGAAGTCAGTTACATCAAGCAATTCAAATGATAGCTGACTCTGGAAGTGGTATTATATTGTATTTGATGCAAGATGGAAGAGGCATTGGTTTAACTAATAAGTTAAGAGCGTACAGTATGCAAAGAGGACATAATCTTGATACTGTTGATGCAAATAGAATATTGGGTTTTGAAGATGATGAAAGGAGTTTTGCTGTTGCAGCTAAAATGCTTAAGAAATTGAACATTAACAAAATCCAATTACTTACAAACAATGATAGGAAATTGTCAGAATTGGAAAGTAGTGGTATAGGAGTTACAAAGTGTCTACCACTTATTGTGGAACGTAATAAATATAACGATTCATATATGGAGACAAAGTTTGGTAAATTAGGCCATAGATTAAGAGTTTTTTAGCTTTTTTGCTGTAACTACTTTGTTAATTTGCTATGTTTATTAACATAAGTTAAGATTTTTAGGAATACTAAAATGCTAAGATTTTTTAAGCGAGAAAAAAATACTGAATCCTTAGATAAGGATATAAATTGGAATTCAAACCGCTACAGCACAGTTATTGCTCAAAGGAATATTCTACTTTTATTTGCATTAATATTATTAGCAACGATCTCTATCAGCATATTAGTCATATTTAAAATTAGCACAAGTAGCACTATTGAGCCATTTGTTATAGAAATTGACAAGAAATCAGGAATAGTGCAATTGGTTGATCCTGTCACAGTAAAACAGTATTCTGCAGATGAAGCGCTAAACGATTATTTTATTTCAGAGTATATAAAAGCAAGGGAGGTTTTTGATCCATATCATTATAATTATAACTATTATACAAAGGTGAGGTTGTTTTCCTCACCTAATGTGTATAATGAATTTAGAAATTATGTAGGATCGCAGAATATGGATGATCTTTTTAATTTATATTCAGATACCAAAAGTGAATTTAAAATTCGCTCAATTCAAAAGTTGGGTAACGATGCTCTTCAGGTGAGATTTTTTGTGGAATTTACACGGAAAGATGGAAGTTCTACGAGAAAAAATAAGATAGTTATTATGTCATATAGATATGCATCGCTTGAAATGGATGATCAGCAAAGATATATTAACCCATTAGGATTTCAAGTTATTTCATATAGAGTAGATGATGAATATGTATAGGATATTATTAGTTTTAGCTTTACTTGTAAGTGGCAATTTAAACGCATCCATTAATTATAATGAGCCTATTTCTATAGATAGTAGAATAAAGACTTTTGTGTATAGCCCTAATGAAGTATTTACGGTGGTTTTTAGTCAGGGTTACTATTCTTATATTGAATTTGCGGAAGGAGAAAAAGTTAAAAATATCGCTGTTGGTGATGCATCAAGTTGGAAAATTAATCCTTATGACAATAAATTGCTTATCATGCCATTTGAAGTTAGTAGTCGCACTAACATGATTATTACGACAACTAAAAAAAGAAATTACATTTTTGATTTAATCTCAAGGCCAAACTACGATAAATACCCGGATACTGATGCTAAGAAAGTAGATCACGATTATTCTGCTGAAAAGGATATATCTTACGTAGTACGTTTTTATTATCCTCAAGAAGAAGGTGAATTTGATGTTGATTTAGATGAGGTTTCTTTACCTACTCAAATGCAATATACTACAGACAAGCTAGAAAAAATAATACAAGAAAATGATACGAAGTACAATTATACATATATTGATGAAGGTGGTAATGCGGATATAGTTCCGATCGAGTTATTTGATGATGGTTATTTAACCTATTTAAAATTTAGAAATAATAATAAAATACCTCAGGTTTTTGTAGAAGGGGAGGATAAACCTTGTAAAAGGCTGTTATTTGATGATTATGTTATAATAAAAGGAGTACATAAAAAGCTATTTATGCGTTATGAAGATGGTGAAGTTGAAATTATAAATAGGTCACTTTAGCTGTGGTACATGCAATATGAATAAAGAAAGGCGTAACAATTCAGAAGATGAATCAGAAATAGAGAATAAGGTAGTAACAGTTGGCTCTAATCAAGGTCATAGGGCATTGATGGTCATTATTTTAGTGCTTCTGGCTGGTGGAGTGTATTATCTCTATTTTAGTCCTTCTCCTAAAGAGGGTTCAGAAGTTATTAAAAAAGAGGAAACAAAGCAAAACGTTCAAGAATTGAAAGGAAAGTTGGAACAAGTTCCAGATAATGTAATGGTTCCTGAAAGAATAATAACTGATCCCTTACCACCCTTACCTCCTCTTCCTACACCACTAATCATACCAGAAATAAAACAAATTAGAAAAGAAGAAGAGAAACCAAAAGAAACTCCTGTGTCAAATATACCTATTTTGCCAAAGCAAAATTTTCCTTCTAGTAATGTTATGGGCAATTTACCTACCTCGTTTCCTACAATAGGGGGTGGCGGTTATCCTAGAGACAGACGTAGTGCACAGATGTTGACAATTTCAGGTGGTAGTGGAGAGAACAAGGCTGCTGATGCTATTTTATCCGACACTTCAGCACAATCGAGCAAAGCTACCAGAGTAGGAAAGCTTGGTTTAATGATTACTCAAGGTAAAATTATTGATGCTGTTCTTGAAACTGCAATAAACTCTGATCTGCAAGGAATGCTGCGTGCTATGGTGAGTAGAGATGTTTATGCAGAAACTGGTGATACAGTTTTAATACCTAAAGGCTCAAGATTGATAGGCAGTTATTCATTTGACTCGAATGTTGCTAAATCTCGTGTAAATATAAACTGGAATAGAGTGATTCTGCCACATGGAATAGATATTGCAATCTCATCACTTAGTACTGACGAGCTTGGTAGAGCAGGAATAGCAGGAATAGTTGATAACAAAATAGTAAGTGCGTTATTCTCTTCAGTGACACTTGCTGGTGTTTCGATTGGTTCTGCTGTTATAGGGCAAAAGGCTTCTAATCTTGTTGATACGCTAACTATCAGAGATGCAGTAAAGTCTATCACTGCAACCGAAATAGATTTTTCTTCTCTCCAACTCATTATTGACCCAGAAAAGAAGATATCTAGTGACAAATGGAAATTAGGCCTTGGGGCTATCGGAAGAATTCGGAGTGCCAAAAGCAGACAAGATTTACTAAAAATAATGAAAGAGGAAATAGCAAAAGCACTAGGAATTGAAGAAGACGAGGTAAATATAAGCCTGGAAATTGTAAATCAACTGTTAGAACAAATTCAAAGAAAAAGCAAGTCTGTTTATGATGAAGCAATCGGGAAATCAATCGAGGATTTTTCTAAAGATATGCGGGATGTAGTGGGCAGATATACAGATAAAAAACCAACTATTTATGTTGATCAAGGCACTGCATTGAAAGTATTTGTTAACCAAGATATAGTATTTCCTCCACAGGCAATATTAAATCAATGAAATGAACTATGCTGCACTTGATACATATTTGGAGCCATTACAAGGCATATTTCAAGAAGAAGGCGTAAATGAAATATCAATAAATAAGCCAAAGGAAGTATGGATTGAAAATCGCGGTGAAATAAGGTGTGAAAAATTAGAAGTATTCGATCTTAACCATTTGAAATCTCTTGGCAGACTGATTGCTCAAGCTACAGAACAAAAACTTAGCGAAGAAGCGCCGTTACTTTCGGCAACATTACCAAATGGTTATCGTATACAGATAGTATTTCCGCCAGCATGTGAACCTGATAAAGTAGTCATGTCGATTCGTAAGCCTTCTAGCATGCAGTTAGCACTCGATGATTACGAAAAAATGGGGGCTTTTTCTGAAACTGTTACAGAAGCAACTGATAATCCAGTTGACCGTCATTTGGATTTATTGTTAAGGCAAAAAAAAATAAAAGAGTTTTTAGAATACGCTGTAATAAGTAAGAAAAATATTATAATTAGTGGTGGAACTTCCACTGGTAAGACTACTTTTACTAATGCTACTTTGCGTGCTATTCCAGCTGAGGAAAGAATTATTACTGTTGAGGATGCAAGGGAAATCGTTTTGAACGATCATCCCAATAAAGTCCATCTAATTGCCTCTAAAGGAGGGCAGGGCAGAGCAAAAGTAACCACTCAAGATTTGATAGAAGCGTGCTTACGTTTAAGGCCAGACAGAATAATAGTTGGTGAGCTCCGTGGAGCGGAAGCTTTTAGTTTTCTCAGGGCGATAAATACTGGTCACCCTGGATCAATATCAACCCTTCATGCAGATAGTCCAACAATGGCCCTTGAGCAAATAAAATTGATGGTTATGCAGGCAAATCTTGGCATTCCTCCAGACCAAATTATACCATACATTAGAAATGTGATTGATATTGTTATTCAGCTAAAAAGAACCGGTGGGGGCAAAAGAAGCATTTCTGAGATATTATTTACTAGATCTGCGAGCGAAAATGCTTAAATTTATACATAAGTTAAGGAAGAGTAGTTTATGAGTAATGGAAATCACCTACGTAATATTCTCATAGGAGGTGTAGTAGCTTTTAGCGTACTTGAGTTTTGCTTCTATCTATCTGGTATATTGTTTGTTCTGTTTGCTGATGGTCCGGATGCTGTGGATTTTAAGGCAATTAATCCTAGTTTGACGCCTTTCCCTCAAGCTCTTTGGCCAACGATTTTTGATCATATACAATATTGTTGGCATCATCCAGAGTTATATAGCCTTGAGCTCAAAATCACATTAATTATATCTTCTGCACTGCCTATCATTGTTTTAATGATTATCTTATGGAATTTAAGAGAAAGGATAATTGAGTGGCGACCATTTAAAAAGAAGGAATCACTTCATGGAGATTCGCAGTGGGCATCAGAGAAAGACATACGAAAAGCAGGATTAAGAAGCAAAAAGGGATTATTGCTTGGTAAAGATAAAAGAGGATACTTCATTTCTGATGGGTTTCAGCATGCATTGTTATTTGCACCTACAGGTTCTGGTAAGGGTGTTGGCTTTGTAATTCCTAATTTATTATTTTGGACTGACTCGGTAATTGTACACGACATAAAATTAGAAAACTATGAAATAACAAGTGGTTGGCGAGAACGACAAGGACAAAAAGTATACGTATGGAATCCAGCGCAGCCAGATGGAATAAGTCACTGTTACAATCCATTACAATGGATTAGTGAAAAACCTGGGCAGATGGTTGACGATGTGCAGAAAATAGCTAACCTAATCATGCCTGAACAAGACTTTTGGCAGAATGAAGCAAGAAGCTTATTTGTTGGAGTGGTATTATACTTACTTGCTGCACCAGAGAAAGTTAAATCTTTTGGTGAAGTTGTGCGTACGATGCGTAGTGATGACGTGGTTTATAATCTTGCTGTTGCTCTTGATACAATGGGTAAAATACTACACCCTGTAGCATATATGAATATTGCAGCTTTTTTACAAAAAGCTGATAAAGAAAGGTCAGGTGTTGTATCAACCATGAACTCATCACTTGAATTGTGGGCAAACCCATTGATTGATACTGCAACTGCGTCAAGTGATTTTAATATTCTAGATTTTAAAAAGAAGAAAATTACAGTTTATGTTGGTTTAACTCCTGACAACTTGACTAGGCTCAGGCCTTTAATGCAGGTTTTTTACCAACAGGCAACTGAGTTTTTATGTAGAAAATTGCCATCGGATGACGAGCCTTATGGCGTATTGTTTTTAATGGATGAGTTTCCTACACTTGGAAAAATGGAGCAATTTCAAACAGGTATTGCATATTTTCGTGGTTATCGAGTTAGGTTATTCTTAATTGTGCAAGATACTGAGCAGCTCAAAGGAATATACGAAGAAGCAGGGATGAACTCCTTTTTGTCAAACTCGACTTACAGAATAACTTTTGCAGCCAATAATATTGAAACAGCTAATTTAATATCGCAACTTATAGGAAACAAAACTGTACAACAAGAATCGTTGAATAAGCCTAAATTTTTAGATTTAAATCCTGCTTCAAGGTCATTACATATCTCTGAAATACAGAGAGCATTGCTATTGCCTCAAGAAGTTATTATGTTGCCACGTGACGATCAGATAATTTTAATAGAGTCGACTTACCCAATTAAATCAAAGAAAATTTTGTACTACAGTGATACCACCTTCACAAGAAGGCTGCTCAAACAAACTCGTGTGCCTACACAAGAACCATATGACCCAAACAAAGTTCTTTCTGCCGCTGCGAGCAAAGATAAGGTTAATAACGAGGGGAATAATGTTCTTGAGGGACCTAATTCAGTTGATTATCCTGCTGAAACTAAAACCGAAGATGCAGTATATGATGAATCAGATGAATTTGCAGACGAAGATATTGATGATGAAGATATCGACGATAAGTTTGAAGATGATGACGAGGAAGATGAGGATAGGAGCGATGATGGGTTTGATGACGAAGAAGAGGAGGATGAATTTGAAGATGAGGATAAATTAAAAAATGACGAGAAGTAAGGTTAACTTTGCCTATTTTTAGCTCAGAAAAGTGCAAGTTATGCAAATAATTAGGTTTTTCATATTAAGCCATTTTTAATTAATTAGTATTAGATTAGCTATTTTAACTAGGGGAGTAGTAATGATTAGTAAAAAAACATTAGCGGTTACAGCATTTGCTTTATTGTTGTCACAACAATCTTTTGCAAGTGAAACAGAAGGGTTTTACTTTGGTAGTGGGTATTACGGTCAATATTTAAATAACACAAGCGTACTAAAAACAAGCACTACAGGTATCAAAAATTTGTCTATAAATGACAGGGGTGCTCAGAACACAGAAGGTCAGTCACTAAGTGAGTATAAAGGAGATTATAATCCACCTTTTGCTGCAAATGTGGCATTTGGTTACACAGGGGAATTGGGTAACAACAGCTATAGGGCTGAATTGGAAGGGATGTATTCTTCTGTAAAAGTGGATAATATTGGTTTAACAAGTAGCCAAATAACTGTTTCATACCTAAAGGAGACTGGTGAGGATCCTGATAAAGAAATTTATCTCTATAGTGCTGCAGTTAGTCATGACCAAATTGAGAACATATCTGTAATGGCAAATGTTTATCATCATTGGAAAAGTGACCGTTTCTCTTTTTCTCCTTACGTTGGTATTGGGATCGGTGCAACAAGAATGACGATGTTTGAAAAACCGTCAATAAGACCCGCAGGTCAATTAAAAGCTGGCTTTGACTATCGCATAAACGAAGATGTAAATATGCATATCGGATATAGAGGTTTTGGTGCTATTGGTAGCGATATTAAGCTTACAGCAAAAAGGTTAGGACAAGTGGTAGACGACCCTAATAATGATAAAAAAAAGAAGCTTGATCCTAGCTCAGGTAGCAAAGTAACTGAGGAAATAAATATAGGTAATCAACTATTTCACACACACGGTATAGAGGCTGGTCTTACTTTCCATTTTGCCAGCAAAGCTTAAACATGTTGCCCTTTAAAAAATGCATAAAACCGTTCCTGTCATCCTATGGCTTGACCATAGGATCTAGTTAAATATAGATCCAAGTAGTCACGCTACTTGGATGACGAGGTAGAGGGTACTGGGATGACATAGGATAATATGGGATGAAGGAGATAATACAAGAAAACATTAGCTATGTTTTTTGCATAACAATGCATCTCTTCATTCCCGCTAAGTCGTATACATATTCCTGAAAAGCTAATTCGTATGAGGGGATTATTTTGTCAATATTGCTTTGATCTTCACCTATCTCCAATATCGCAAACCCATTTTTTTTAAGGCACCTCCTTAATATTGGAAAAATGCTCAAGTAACAGCTCAAACCATCAATACCACCATCAAGGGCAATTCTTGGTTCCTTTTGCACTTCAGCTTGCAAGTCTTTCAATTTGCTTCTTTTAATATATGGAGGATTACTGATTATAAGATCGAATGAACCTCTGCACTCTGTCCACGAACTTGGAAATATTTTGGCTCTGCTGAGAAGATCATGTTTTTTTGTGTTCTGATAGGCAACTTTATATGCTTCCAAGCTTTTTTCAAAACCGACGCCAACAGCATATTCATACTCACTAAGTGCGGATATCAATAAACAACCTGTGCCTGTACCAAAATCTGCAATTTTTAGTTTCTGTTTTTTGTTTGGGTAATATTTTAACACTGCTAGGATTATTGTTTCACTATCTGGCCTTGGATCTAAAACATGCTGGTTAACTATAAAATTTTTACTCCAGAATTCACGATTACCTATTATTTGCGATATTGGATATCTTTCCGCTCTTTTTTTTGTTAATTTCCAAAATAAAAGTTCTTTCTCCATCGGCACTTGATCAGCATGGTTCACAATTATAAATGATCTTTCCACTCCAAGTACGTGCTGCATGATGATTTCACAATCTAAATGTGGTGATTCAACTTTATGTGACGATAATAACTCCGATCCTTCTTGAATTAAAGTGCTGATTGTTTTCATTATTCTAAAAATATGTTTCTTTCAGCCAAAAATAGCAAGATGAGCTTCCAGTTTAGGGTAGCTGCACTAAATCCCAGTGTCAAGCACGCAGCTGTACGAACATTGCAATTTGCAGATCCAAGTAGCTTGACTACTTGGATCCAGCTAAGTTGGTGAGCATAAAAGTATAGCTAATGCGAGCTTTACGTCATACCGTCACGGTATCTCTAGATTCCGCTAACACGTAGCGGGACGACGAGGTCAGGGTGTCATCCTAGTACCTTCTCCTGTCATCCCAGTGCCCTGACTACTTGGATCCAGGAAAAAGAATGGTGTCATCCAAGTAGCCTCCCTCCCCTGTCATCCCAGTGCCCAGACACTGGGATCCAGAAAAGTTTGCTTGTAATACCAATTCCCATTACACGGCAAACAGATGGACAAAGATGGAAGAAAAGCCATAATGAAGTAAGTAAAATAGTTGAGGTATAAATGGCATTAAGATCAAAATTATTGGATGAAAAAGTAGTAGAATCAGCAAAAGAAATGCTGAAGAAAGTAAGGAATAATGCATATGTTTCAAAAAAACTAAATGCTGTAATTGCAGCAAAAAAGTACAGTATAACGGCTGTAGCAAAAATATATTGCATTTCAAGAAGCGCACTAACTTCGTGGGTAAAACTCTTGAAATTTGGCAGAGAAGAAAAACTGTTTGCTCCTCCACAACGCCGTAGAAAAACTAAATTAAATCAGGTTCAACTACAGCAAATTGAAGAGTGGATAGAAGAAAATCCTAATATTACCATTAAAGAAATGAGAATAAGAATCCAGGAAAAGTTCAGATTAAATATCAGCAAATCTACAGTACACCGCTATATGCAAAAGATGAAATTCTCATATATTACACCAAGACCAGTTCATAATGGACAAGATAAAAGCAAACAAGAGGAATTCAAAAAAAAATCTCAATGGAGCTATTAGCAAGTATCCAGAAAAAGAGCTATTTTTCTTTGATGAATCACGGTTTGGCACACATTCAAAGGTTGGACATGGGTGGTTTAAAAAGGGGATTAGAACACAGGTTAAAACAAAATTAGGTAGGCAAAATTTCTATCTCTATAGTGCGGTTAATCCTAGAAATGGAGAGAGTTCTAGCTTATTTGCACCAAATGTCAACACTGATTGCATGAACATATTTCTTGAGCAGATGTCGCAATATCTAGAAACACGAGAGGCTTTTCTTGTTATGGATTGTGCTAGTTGGCATAGGTCAAAAAATTTAAAGGTACCTAAAAATATCGATATTATATACCTACCTCCGTACTCACCTGAGCTAAATCCTGTTGAGAGGCTTTGGTTATATATAAAACAGAACATTTTGCGCAATAAAATATACGATACAATTGCTCTGCTTGAGGGTGCTTTGTGCAAATTTATTACTTCTCTTGCCAGCTCCACAATTAAACAACTCTGCAATGTCTCCTATTTGACTGGCCAACAATGAGAGTTGGTATAAGCAAGCAAACTAGCACAGAAAGTGGTTACAACATTTTCGATGAGATTATATGGAAAACTGGATTCCAGTGTCAAGCACTGGAATGACACCTTCCTGCCCAGTTCATGTTGCCATAAATATTAAGAAATTTACCAAGCAAAAAAAAGGCAAAAGAAGCCCTAGTCATTGTCTATTTTCAGTATTGGCGTTTTTTAAGTCTTAAACACTGCAATTTAGCTGCTTTTAAATGCAACTCACCTTAGTTTAAATGTTTAAGAAATTTACTAAGCAAAAAAAAGGCAAAAGATATCCCGTATTAGCTAGTTGTCACTCTCTAATCCTGCAAATTGGCGTACTATACTGTCTTAAACGCTTTATAAGCGCGTTTCAGCTTATATAGGTAAAAACCCAGAAATGTTGTGAAGAAGTAAAGTGTGCATAGTGCAAAAAATTAAAAATAAGACGCCAATCACGTAACACTGTTGTCATTTAATCTGCACAGATTGAAGATAAATGAATACCTTCAGTACCATGATAATGGGGCTGGCGAAGGGTGTCAAGTAAGTTTTTTTGTTTCTACTGAATGACAGTTGTGGCTTGGGAGGTAGTGCAAGAAGTCTACTGATGGCTTTCAAGGCAGTTGAGCTTAATTATTAGAGTAGTAATGTTTATTTTTATATTGACTATTGAGGTTTATTATTTTATAACTAAAAACTTAGTTATTTTAATGAGCTTGAGTTTATAACATATGCCTACGATAAATCAATTAATACGTAAGGGTAGATTAGGATTGACCCATAAGAAAAAGGTACCAGCTTTGGGAGAAAGCAACCCTCAAAGGAGAGGTGTTTGCACTAAGGTGTATACTACAACTCCTAGAAAGCCTAACTCAGCACTCCGTAAAGTAGCCAGAGTAAAAATTAGTGGGTATGGTGAAGTGACGGCTTATATACCTGGTGAAGGTCATAATTTACAAGAACACTCTGTTGTTTTGATACGTGGTGGGCGGGTTAAAGATTTGCCAGGTGTGCGTTATCACATAATAAGAGGTGCTCTTGATCTGCGTGGTGTGCAAAATCGAAAGAAAGCTCGTTCAAAATATGGTGTAAAGAAATCTGGTTAAAGTTTATGGCTCGTCGGAATAAAGCAAAAAAAAGAGAAATAAGTCCTGATTCGCGTTACGGCAGTGTTTTGCTGATGCGTTTCATTAATACAATCATGAAATGTGGTAAAAAATCTACTGCAGAAAAGATTATCTATGACGCTTTGTCTTTAGCTGAAAAGAAAATAGGCGAAGGTGGGTTATCAATTTTTGAGACAGCAGTAGGAAATGTTACTCCTTCTATAGAAGTGCGTTCTCGACGCATTGGTGGTGCAACTTATCAAGTACCTGTTGAAGTTCGACAAGATAGAGCGGTTTCTTTAGCGTTAAGGTGGATTGCTAAAGCAACTTCTGCTGCTCGAAAAAAGAGTGGAAAAACCACTGTTGATTGTTTGCAATCTGAAATACTGGATGCTTATAATAAACGCGGTGGTGCGTTTAAGATGTGCGAAGAAAAATATAAAATGGCTGAAGCTAATAAGGCATTTTCTCATCTTCGTTTTTAATGTTAGCTAATTAATTGTGATATGGAAATTGGAATATCTAAATACAGAAATATAGGGATAATGGCTCACATAGATGCTGGTAAGACTACCACAACAGAGCGTATTTTATTTTATACTGGTAAGCAAAATAGAATTGGTGAAGTGCACGATGGTGCAGCTTCTATGGATTGGATGGAGCAGGAAAAAGAGCGTGGTATTACAATCACATCTGCTGCAACAACATGTTTTTGGAATGATCATAGGGTCAATATAATAGACACTCCTGGTCACGTTGATTTCACTATTGAAGTTGAGAGATCTTTAAGGGTTTTGGATGGTGCAGTTGCTGTATTTGATGGAGTTGCTGGAGTTGAACCTCAATCTGAGACAGTGTGGCGTCAAGCTGATAAATATAGCGTTCCTCGTATCTGCTTTGTTAATAAGATGGATAGAATAGGGGCAAATTTTTATCGATGTGTTGATATGATAAAGACGAAGCTTGGTGCAGCACCTTTAGTTATTCATTTACCAATAGGGAGTGAGAAAGATTTCAAAGGTATAATTGACCTTATTTCTATGAAAGCCATTATATGGCAAGAAGAAACGTTGGGCGCTAAATTTTCTTATGAAGATATTCCTTCTGATTTGCTTGATAAGGCTCAAGAATATCGAAATCTTTTATTAGATGCTGCAGCTGAGATGGATGATGAAGCGATGAATACTTACTTTGAGTCTAATGATCTGCCAGTGGATTTACTGAAAAAATGCGTGAGAAATGGGACCATTAAAGGAAAATTTGTTCCTGTGTTATGTGGATCAGCTTTTAAAAATAAAGGCGTACAACCACTTTTAGATGGTGTGGTTGACTTTTTACCTTCTCCTATTGATGTTGATGTAATTGTTGGAATTGATCCTAAAGATTCAGAAAAGAAAATTGAGGTCAAACCTTCAGAAAAAGAGAAATTTGTTGCTCTTGCATTTAAAGTGATGACGGATAAATTTGTAGGCAGCTTGACGTTTATCCGTATTTATTCTGGTAAATTAAAGTCTAAATCTACCGTTTCAAATGCGTTAAAAAACGAAACTGAAGGGATTGGCAGAATGTTACTTATGCATGCAAATAACCGAGAAGATATAACTGAGGCTAGGGCTGGAGATATAGTTGCTTTAGTTGGGCTAAAGAAAACAACCACCGGAGATACTTTATGTTCTGTTGATTTTCCTATATTATTGGAGCGTATGGAATTTCCTGAGCCTGTTATTGAAATTGCTGTGGAACCTAAAACCACTTCAGATCAGGAAAAATTAGGTATTGCTCTAAATAGGTTGGTTGCAGAAGATCCTTCTTTGAGAATGTCAGTAAATGCGGAAAGTGGCCAGACTATATTGAAAGGCATGGGTGAGCTCCATCTTGAGATTATTGTTGATAGAATGAAGCGCGAATTTAACGTTGAGGCTAACGTCGGTGCTCCTCAGGTTGCATATCGTGAAACTATCACTAAATCTGTTGAAATTGATTACACTCATAAAAAACAATCTGGTGGAGCTGGTCAGTTTGCTAAGGTTAAAATAAAATTTGAACCTCTTGAGCCTGGTTCTGGGTTTCAATTTGAAAGTAAAATTGTAGGTGGTGCTATTCCAAAAGAGTATATTCCTGGGGTAGAAAATGGCTTGGAGTTGATAAAAGAAGGTGGTATAATTTCGGGATTTCCGTTGATTGATTTTAAGGCTACCCTTCTTGATGGTGCTTTTCATGAGGTTGATTCTAGTCCTTTAGCTTTTGAACTTGCTGCTAAAGGTGCTTTTAAAGAGATGGCAAATAAAGCTGGTCCAAAAATGCTGGAGCCTATAATGAAAGTTGAAATCATTACTCCTGAAGAATATATGGGTGATGTTATGGGTGATATAAATAGTAGAAGAGGAAATGTTGCTGATATGCTCGATTTAGGTAATAATAGTAAAATAATTACTGCTTCGGTACCTCTTGCAAATATGTTTGGTTATATCAACGTTTTGCGTTCTATGTCTCAGGGAAGGGCGCAGTATAGTATGCATTTTTCTTGTTATGAGCAAGTGCCACAATATGTGGTTGATGAGTTAAAGTTAGAGTATAATTAAGGGTAATAATTATGACAGCAGTAGTGGAAGCATTTGGAAAGCCGCATGTAAATGTGGGAACAATAGGACATGTGGATCATGGGAAGACGACGTTAACAGCGGCGATAACGAAGCATTATGGAAATTTTGTAGCGTACGATCAGATAGATAAAGCGCCAGAAGAAAGGAAGAGGGGGATAACGATAGCAACAGCGCATGTTGAGTATCAGACGGAAAAAAGGCATTATGCACACGTTGATTGTCCTGGACATGCTGACTATGTAAAGAACATGATAGTAGGTGCAGCACAGATGGATGCGGCGATATTGGTAGTGTCAGGGGTTGATGGGCCAATGCCACAAACGAGAGAGCATATATTGCTGGCGAAGCAGGTAGGTGTTGGATATATCGTGGTGTATATAAATAAAGCTGATGTTGCTGATGCTGATATGATGGATTTAGTAGAAATGGAAGTGAGGGAATTGCTGAATAAATACGGATTTCCAGGGGATGAAGTTCCTGTGGTAGTGGGATCTGCATTGAAAGCGCTGGAGGATGACAGCAGCGAATATGGAAAGAAATCAATAGATAAATTGATGGAAAAGTTAGATGAATATGTGGCGGTTCCACCAAGGCCTGTGGATTTACCATTTTTATTGCCAATCGAGGATGTATTTTCGATATCGGGGCGAGGAACAGTGGTAACAGGAAGAATAGAGAAGGGAGAGATAAAGACGGGAGAAGAGATAGAGATAATAGGTTTAAAAGCAACACAAAAGACGATATGCACAGGTGTTGAGATGTTTAAGAAGTTGCTGGATAAGGGAAGTGCAGGGCTCAATGTAGGAATATTGCTGAGAGGAACAAAAAGAGAAGAAGTGGAGAGAGGGCAAGTATTAGCAAAACCGGGGACGATAATGCCGCATAGAAAGTTTAAGGCGGAGGTTTATATATTAAAGAAAGAGGAAGGAGGAAGGCATACACCATTTTTTGCGAATTACCAGCCACAGTTTTATTTAAGGACAACGGATGTAACTGGGAGCATAAAATTGCTAGATGGGAAGGAGATGGTAATGCCAGGAGATAATGTGAGTGTAGAAGTAGAATTGCAAGTACCGATAGCAATGGATAAGGGATTGCGTTTTGCGATAAGAGAAGGCGGTAGAACTGTTGGTTCTGGTGTTGTTTCTGAAATTTTGGAGTGAGAGTTTGAGTTATAGGAGTGTAGCTCAATTGGTAGAGCGCTGGTCTCCAAAACCAGAGGTTGTAGGTTCAATTCCTATCGCTCCTGCATTAATGTTGTGGTGGAAATGTTAAAAAGTTTGTGTGGTTTTTTCTGTGATATAAAGCAAGAAATACGAAGAATTGCTTGGGTAAAGAAACAGGAGGTGTTGTCATCTCTATTTGTTGTAATGATTGTTATATTATGCTTTTCGATTTTCTTCTGTTTTGTGGATTTTATGTCTCTTTACGTAATTAAGGCTTTATTTGGAATTATTTATGGAATGTGAATATAAATGGTATATCATTAAAGTTGATTATGGATATGAGCAAGGTATACGCGAATTGGTAAGTAATGCTGTTTATTTTAAGGAAGTGTTTATTCCTTATCAAACGGTATGTAATTCAAAGTCTGATATAAAAGAATTATGTGAAGTGTATGTATATATGCATCTGTGTGATGAAAGCAAAAATATTTTGAATCAAACGCCTGGATTCTGCAGTGGCGAATCTGGTGATTTTGAGATGATTTCAGATGATGAGATAAGTTTAAAGTGTAAAGAATTTAATAGATATAAATGGTATATCTTGAGAGTTGCTTCCAATTGTGAAGAGAAAGTGCGCCAACATATATTGGAAAATTCTATGAGATTGGGTGTTAATGATTACTTTAAGGAAGTTTTTATTCCATATGAAGAGCTAAGTGAAGTAGAGTTGAAATCTAAGAAAATTGCTACACGAAGGAAATGCTTTCCTGGTTATGTCTTTTTATACGTGAATTTATGCGATGAAGTATTGAATTTTATCAATAATATACCAAAATCTCTTAAGGTTTATGGATTTTTGAAAAACGGTAATATTCCAAAGGTGATTTTGGATGATGAGATTCACTCAATGTGTAATGCACTTTATAATGCTCAAGAGACAAAGAAGTTAGGTTATGGTTATGAAAAAGGTGAAAAAGTGAAAATTAATGATGGTCTTTTTCAAAATTTTACTGGTAAGGTAAATATGGTAAACGATGAGAAAAAAATTATTAATGTGGAAGTATCGATTTTAGGTAAGCCGACAATAATAGAGCTTGATCTGGCTCAAGTAGAGAAAATAGAGGATTAATTATGAGTGTTATAGTTGCTAAGATTAACTTACTTATGGAAGCTGGGAAAGCAGTTCCAGGACCGAAAATTGCTTCAGTACTTGGTCCACGTGGTATACCTGTTCCTAAGTTTTGTGAAGCTTTTAATAAAGTTACTAGTGCTGCTAACGCTAATTATAAAGTAGGCGATTTAGTAACAGTGCGAATTTCCATAAAGGATGATCGCTCTCATGATTTTACTGTCAGCGGTCCGCCTGTGGCTTATTTACTTAAGCAGGAGGCTAAATTAAGTAAAAGTTCTGGTAATCCTGGTAAAGAATTAGTGGCTAAATTACCTATGTCTGCTATAATTAAAGTAGCAAAGTGCAAGATGGTTGATATGAAAGTGGATAATGAAGATTCAGCAGTGAAAATGGTTGTAGGCACTGCAAAATCTATGGGTATAGAAGTTGTGGAAGGTTAGGTAAATGAATACATATAATGATAATCCTAAGCAGTGTTTGAAGAAGATTGTTGAGTCTGCTTCAGCAAAATTTAATGAATCAGTTGATATTGCGGTCAATTTAGGCGTAGATTCACGTAAATCTGAAGAGCAGGTGCGTGGTACAGTAGTTTTGCCTAAAGGTATCGGGAAGAATATTAAAGTAGCTGTTTTCGCTCAAGATAAACATTTATTAGAAGCTGAAAAAGCTGGTGCTGATATTGCAGGAGGAGAGGATTTAGTTGAAGAAATAAAAAAAGGTAGAAAGTTAGATGTTGATTGGTGCATTACTACTCCTGATTTTATGGCAAAAATCACTCCTATTGCAAAAGTATTGGGTGCTAAAGGGCTGATGCCTAACCCTAAATTTGGTACTGTGACTTCTAACATTGCAGAAGCTATTAAAACCATTAAGTCTGGTCAGGTAAAATTTAGAACAGATAAAAATGGTGTTATTCATGGTAAATTAGGAAATATTAAATTTGATATTGATGACTTGCTAGAAAATTTAAAAGCCTTTCTTAAAGTAATTAAAGATAATAAACCTATTTCTGCGAAAGGAATTTACTTTAAGGGTGTTTTTTTAAATTCAACTATGGGTAAAGCTTATAAGATAGGCAAAGTGGAAGATATAATTTAAGGGAGTGATACCGTGAAGCGTAAAGATAAGGATGAATTTATACAGAGCACAATAAACGTATTTGTAAATAATGATTTCTTGATATTAGTAAATTTTAAATCTATAAATGCTAATGATTCATTAACTCTGAGGAATAGTCTGAAGTCTATAGCAGGTGGGGTATTAGTAGTTAAAAACACTCTAGCGCGCTTGGCTTTGGAAAGGACTGGTAAATTCTCTTATTTATCAGGCAAATTTTCCGGTCCTGTTGCTATTATATACTCTAGTGGCATAGTAGAAGCTGCAAAATTAATAGTTGATTTTACTAATGCTAACAAAGAAAAAATGTCTGTGATTTGCGCAGCTCATTTAAATGAATTGTTAACAGTGGAAGATATTAATAAACTGGCTAAGTTGCCTTCTCTGGATGAATTGCGTGTTAAAATTATGCGTTTAATATCTTATGATATTCCTGCTCGGTTAGCGTTGTCTATTAATTCATCTTCTATGAGGCTTATGAGAGTTTTGGATTATTATAGTTCTAAAAAATAAATTTGTTGTTAAGTAAGGTGGTAATTATGAGTAATGTAACAAGTGATTTGGTTGATAAAATATTATCTTTAAACCTATTAGAGGCTTCTGAACTTGTAAAAGTTTTAGAAGAGAAAATAGGGTTGCCTGCTGGTTCTTTTCTTGGTGGAGCTGTTGGTGCTGGGGCGCCTATTGGTGATAATGCTGCTGCTCCTGCTGCTCAAGAAAAAGCTGAGTATAAAGTTGTGATTAAAGAAATTGATGCGAGTAAAAAAATAGGAGTTATTAAAGCTGTGAGAGAGGTTAATTCTACATTGGGTTTAAAAGAAGCAAAAGAGTTGGTTGAATCTTTACCTAAAGATTTGACTGCTAATGTTCCTAAAGACGAAGCAGAAAAAATCAAGCAAAAACTTATTGAAGCAGGAGCAACTAAAGTGGAGCTTGAATAATATTTAATGTATTAATTTTATATTGATATAGCTCTTTTAATTAGTTTGGGGTATTTTAATGGTTGATTCTTCTTATATGTACGCTTCTGGTGCTTTTGTTCCTAGAGTTTCTTATTCTAGGTCGATTGATTTAAAAGATTCTTTATTGGATTTGGTTAAGGTTCAAAAAGAATCATATGATTCTTTTACTCCTAAGAATAAGGGTAATGAAAGACTTGAAGTTATCTTTCATACAATCTTTCCAATAAATGATCCTTTGCGTAGGGCTACTATTGAGTTTATAAGTTGTAGGGTAGATGATCCTAAGTATGATGAATCTGAGTGTATAAAGCGTGGTGTAACTTTTTCTGCTCAGGTTATTGCTTCTATACGTCTTGTTGTTATGCAGGATGGTATTTCTCTTGATGAATATAAATCGATTAAAGAGAGTGGAGATCATTCTAAACTTGCAACCGTTGTAAAATCTATAGAAGAGCAGAAAGTCCACTTTTGTGGGTTGCCTATGATGACTGATAAGGGCACTTTCATCATTAATGGTGTGGAAAAAGTTATCGTCTCACAAATGCATAGGTCTCCTGGTGTATTTTTTGATAGCGATAAGGGAAAAACTTACAATTCTGGTAAATTGATCTATTCTGCTAGAATTATTCCTTATAGGGGTTCTTGGCTTGATATTGAATTTGATGTTAAAGACCATTTGTATTTTCGTGTTGATAGAAAAAGAAAATTGCCAATTTCAGTTTTATTAAAGGCGTTGGGTCTATCAAATAATGATATACTCGATAGATTTTATGAGAAAATAAAGTATGTAAAACATAAAGATGGTTGGAAAGTGCCTTTTGTTCCTGATAAATTTAAAGGAGTGAGGCTGCCTTTCGACTTAATGGATATTGAAGGTAATGTGCTGCTTAAAGCTAACGTTCGTATTACCTCAAGACTAGCTAAAAAGCTATATGATAA
This sequence comes from Wolbachia endosymbiont of Rhagoletis cerasi, assembly GCF_018454475.1. NCBI lineage: Bacteria > Pseudomonadati > Pseudomonadota > Alphaproteobacteria > Rickettsiales > Anaplasmataceae > Wolbachia > Wolbachia endosymbiont of Rhagoletis cerasi. Next base: position 44,205 of record NZ_JADCNC010000001.1, read on the forward strand.
TGAATTGAAAGAGTATCTGGTTCCTTTTAATTCTATATGTGGTTTATTCCTCGCAGAAGATTTAATGGATAGTGCTAGCTCTACGAAAATTTTATCTGCTGGTGAATCTATAAAGCTGGAAGACATAAAGAAGCTTGAGTTATTATCTGTAGATGAAATATCAGTGTTGAACATAGATAATTTGTTTGTTGGACCTTATATATTAAATACGCTTTTCTTAGATGAAAACATGTCTTATCAGGATGCACTATATGAAATATATAGAGTTTTGCGTCCTGGTGAAGTTCCTGTTTTAGAGATAGTAGAAGAGTTTTTCCGTAATCTTTTCTTCAGTCCGGAATATTATGATTTGTCTAACATTGGTAGGTTGAAGCTTAACTCTTACCTTGGATTAAATTATGATGAGGATTTAACTGTTTTAACGCATGAAGATATTATTGAAATTGTGAAAAAAATAGTATTGTTACGTGACGGTCAAGGATCTGTAGATGATATTGATCATTTAGGAAACAGAAGAGTAAGATCAGTTGGAGAGTTTATAGAAAATCAATTTAGAACTGGGTTGTTGAAATTGGAACGCGCAATAGTTGATTCTATGTCCACTTCTAGTTTAGATAAAGTTTCTCCATCTGATTTTATTAATCCAAAAGTGTTAACTAATGTCTTAAGAGATTTCTTCAATTCTTCTCAATTATCTCAATTTATGGATCAGACTAATCCGTTATCTGAAATAACACATAAAAGAAGGTTATCCGCGTTAGGTCCTGGCGGTTTAACAAGAGAACGGGCAGGATTTGAGGTGCGTGATGTTCATCCAACTCATTATGGAAGAATTTGCCCTATTGAGACTCCTGAAGGGCAAAATATAGGGTTAATCAACAGCTTAGCTATATACGCGCGTATTAATAAATATGGTTTCATTGAAAGCCCTTATAGAAAAGTAGTCAATAGGGTTGTTACTGATCAAATTGAGTATCTTTCTGCTATAGACGAAGGCTCACATCATATAGCTGACACTAGCGTAAAGCTTGATGAAAATAATTGCTTTGTTGATGACATGCTATACTGTAGATATGCTGGTAGCTTCGTCATGGTAAGTAGCGACCAAGTTAGTTACATTGACGTATCTCCTAAGCAGGTAATATCAGTTGCAGCTTCCTTGATTCCATTTTTAGAAAATGATGATGCTAATAGAGCATTAATGGGCTCAAATATGCAACGTCAGGCCGTACCTTTATTGAAGCCTACCGCTCCTCTGGTTGCTACTGGTATGGAGTCTTTTGTAGCTTCTGGCTCTGGTGCTGTAGTTTTAGCAAAACGCGATGGCATAGTTGATAGTTCTGATAGTAACTCTATAGTTATACGTGCTTTTGATAAAGAAAGGGTTAACTACTTGGACGTAGATATTTATCATCTAAGGAAATTTCAGCGTTCTAACCATAATACTTGTATTAATCAAAGACCGCTAGTGTGCGTAGGTGATTATGTTAAAAAGGGTGATGTAATAGCTGATGGTCCTGCAATTAACAGTGGTGAGTTGGCGCTTGGTAAAAATTTGCTAGTCGCTTTTATGTCTTGGCAAGGTTATAATTTTGAAGACTCTATTATTATTTCTAGTGAAGTTGTTAAAAAAGATCTCTTTACTTCTATTCATATAGAAGAATTTGACTGTGTTGTACATGATACCCCTTTAGGATCAGAAAAAATAACTCGTGCTATACCTGGTGTTAATGAAGAAAATCTATATCACTTGGATGATAGTGGTATAGTGAAAATTGGTACAAGAGTTGGTCCAGGCTATATTCTGGTAGGTAAAGTTACACCTAAACCTTCTCTTTCATTGCCTCCTGAAACGAAGTTATTAATGACAATTTTTGGTGAAAAGTCATTCGATTGTGCGGATTCCTCTTTATATACATCTCCAGATGTTGAAGGGACAGTAATTGATGTACAAGTCTTTACACGCAGGGGGGTTGAAGAAAATGAAAGGGCATTACTCATCAAACAAAAAGAGATAAATGACTTTGAGGAAGAGCGAGATTATATAATCAATGTTACTAGTGAATATTTCTATGATGAACTGAAGAAACTTCTTATTAATTCTGGTTCTCAAGATCGAGAAAAATTTGACTCTATTGAACGTGAGCAATGGTGGGGTATAGGATTAAAAAACCAATCCATTTCTGAGCAAGTTAAGAGCTTAAAAAAAGATTTTGATGAAAAAGTATCACATGCAATAGCACAGTTTAAGCGAAAAGTAGAAAAATTACATGAAGGTTATGACCTGCCTCAAGGTGTGTCGATGTCAGTAAAAGTTTTCATTGCTGTGAAACATAGTCTGCAACCAGGGGATAAAATGGCTGGTAGACATGGAAATAAAGGTGTGATTTCTCGAGTTGTGCCAGTGGAAGATATGCCTTATTTGGAAGATGGTACTCCTGTTGATATTATTCTTAACCCTCTTGGTGTTCCTTCACGAATGAATGTAGGGCAAATACTGGAAACGCATGTAGGTTGGGCTTGTAGAAAATTAGGGGAAAAGGTAAGTAATATTCTCGATGAGATCAATAAGATCAAAAGTGCTTTTTGCAAGGGAATTAGGTCCCTTAACGATGATAATTTTACACAATTTGCAGTAGCATACCTTGATAATAAAAAAATTGAAAATATTGATGATGATGAAATAACGGCTTCTGTTTTAAATACACCTAATAAGAATGCACTAAATGACGAGTTGAATGAGTTAGTAGAGAACTATTTGAACTCTTGTAAAAGTTCATACAGCAATTTACGTAACTTCCTGATTGAGGTTTATAGCTATGGCAGTAACGTATCTATCTGTAATGATATTCGTAATATTAGTGATAATAATCTCATTGAATTTGCACGCAAATTACGTGATGGCGTTCCTGTTGCTGCACCTGTATTTGAGGGTCCAAAAGATGAACAAATAGCAAAATTATTTGAACTTGCTGGTTTAGATAACTCTGGACAAGCTGTATTATATGACGGTTGCAGTGGTGAAAAATTCGACCGCAAGGTTACAGTTGGTTACATGTACATGCTTAAGTTGCACCACTTGGTTGATGGTAAAATTCATGCGCGTTCAGTAGGGCCTTATAGTTTGGTTACTCAACAACCTCTTGGAGGAAAATCTCATTTTGGTGGTCAGCGTTTTGGTGAAATGGAATGTTGGGCATTACAAGCCTATGGTGCTGCTTATACTTTGCAGGAAATGTTAACTGTGAAGTCTGATGATATTAATGGTAGAGTTAAGATTTATGAATCGATAATAAAAGGTGACAGTAATTTTGAATGTGGAATTCCTGAATCCTTTAATGTGATGATAAAAGAACTACGTTCTTTATGTTTAAATGTAGATTTAAAGCAAAATGATGTAGTGATTGAAGATATATCTCACACTAACATTGCACAACCTTTTAATGAGGTTAGCATATCGATTGCTAGCCCTGAAAGTATTAAGCTTATATCTTGTGGTGAGATAGAAGATGTTTCAACTGCAAATTATCGTACGTTCAAAGTTGAGAAAGGTGGATTATTTTGCCCTAAGGTTTTTGGCCCTGTCAATGACGATGAATGTTTATGTGGAAAATACAAAAAAAGAAGACACAGAGGTCGCATATGCGAAAAATGCGGAGTAGAAGTTACATCTTCTAAAGTAAGAAGAGAAAGGATGGGTCATATAGAGCTTGCATCTCCTGTTGCTCATATATGGTTTTTGAAATCGCTTCCTTCAAGAATTGGAGCATTATTGGATATGTCTCTCAGAGATATTGAGAATATTTTATATAGCGATAATTATATCGTAATAGATCCTCTTGTTTCGCCTTTTGAAAAAGGTGAGATTATTAGTGAAAAAGCTTATAATGAAGCTAAAGATAGCTATGGGATCGATAGTTTTGTAGCTATGCAAGGTGTTGAAGCTATAAGAGAGTTGCTAACGCGCCTTGATTTACATGAAATTAGGAAGGATTTAAGACTAGAATTAGAATCTGTTGCTTCTGAGATAAGAAGAAAGAAAATTATAAAGAGATTGCGTATTGTTGAAAACTTCATTAAATCTGGAAATAGGCCTGAGTGGATGATACTTACAACTATACCTATTTTACCACCTGATTTGCGTCCTTTGGTATCGCTTGAGAGTGGTCGTCCTGCAGTTTCTGATCTGAATCATCATTATAGGACTATTATTAATAGAAATAACAGGTTGAGGAAATTGTTGAGCTTAAATCCTCCTGAGATTATGATTCGTAATGAAAAAAGGATGTTACAAGAAGCAGTTGATTCTCTTTTTGATAATAGTCGTCGTAATACTTTGGTAAATAAAGCTGGTGCTGTTGGATATAAAAAGTCCATTAGTGATATGTTAAAAGGAAAACAGGGTCGTTTTCGCCAGAACCTCTTAGGAAAAAGGGTAGACTACTCTGGACGTTCTGTAATAGTTGTTGGTCCAACTTTGAAACTAAATCAGTGTGGATTACCAAAAAGAATGGCTCTTGAACTATTCAAACCTTTTGTTTACTCAAAGCTTAAGATGTATGGTATGGCTCCAACTATTAAGTTTGCTAGTAAGTTGATAAGAGCAGAAAAACCAGAAGTTTGGGATATGCTTGAAGAGGTAATAAAAGAGCATCCTGTTTTGTTGAATAGAGCGCCTACGCTACATAGACTTGGTATTCAGGCTTTTGAGCCAATCCTTATTGAAGGCAAAGCAATACAGCTTCATCCGCTTGTCTGTACGGCGTTTAATGCTGATTTTGATGGTGATCAAATGGCAGTGCATGTGCCAATTTCATTGGAAGCTCAGCTTGAAGCTAGGGTGTTGATGATGTCCACTAATAACGTTTTAAGTCCTTCTAATGGCAGACCGATTATAGTTCCTAGTAAAGATATAGTACTTGGTATATATTATCTGACTTTACAAGAACCTAAGGAAGATAATTTACCATCTTTTGGTGCTTTTTGTGAAGTTGAGCATTCCTTGAGTGATGGTACTTTACATATTCATTCTAGTATAAAGTATAGGATGGAGTATATTAATAGCAGCGGTGAAACTCACTATAAAACTGTTTGTACAACTCCTGGCCGTTTAATATTATGGCAAATTTTTCCTAAGCATGAGAATCTAGGCTTCGATCTAATAAATCAGATATTAACAGTCAAGGAAATAACTGGTATAGTTGATTTGGTATATCGTAACTGTGGTCAAAGTGCTACAGTGGCATTTTCTGATAAATTAATGGTACTTGGCTTTGAGTATGCCACATTTTCTGGTGTCTCTTTTGGTCGTTGTGATATGGTTATACCTGAAACTAAAGCTACACATGTTGATCACGCGAGGGGTGAAATTAAGAAATTCTCTATGCAATATCAAGATGGGCTAATAACTAGAAGTGAGAGGTATAACAAGGTTATAGATGAATGGTCTAAGTGTACGGATATGATAGCTAATGATATGTTAAAAGCAATATCTCTATATGATGGAAATAGTAAGTACAACTCAGTGTATATGATGGTTAACTCTGGTGCAAGGGGTTCTACTTCACAGATGAAACAGCTAGCAGGAATGCGAGGGCTCATGACCAAACCTTCTGGTGAGATTATAGAAACACCTATAATTTCTAATTTCCGTGAAGGATTGAACGTATTTGAATACTTTAATTCTACTCACGGTGCGCGTAAAGGTTTAGCTGACACTGCACTTAAAACTGCAAACTCTGGATACTTAACTCGTCGTTTAGTTGATGTATCTCAAAATTGCATAGTTACAAAGCATGACTGTAAAACAAAAAATGGTCTTGTTGTGAGAGCTACAGTTGAAGGAAGTACTATAGTTGCATCTCTAGAGAGTGTTGTGCTGGGTAGAACAGCTGCAAATGATATATATAACCCAGTGACAAAAGAATTATTAGTAAAAGCAGGGGAATTAATTGATGAGGATAAAGTAAAGCAAATCAGCATTGCAGGTCTTGATGTTGTAAAAATTAGATCGCCTTTAACTTGTGAAATAAGTCCTGGTGTATGTTCTTTATGTTATGGAAGAGACCTTGCAACTGGTAAAATTGTTTCAATAGGTGAAGCAGTTGGTGTTATAGCTGCTCAATCTGTTGGAGAGCCAGGTACTCAGTTAACGATGCGTACTTTTCATATAGGTGGAGTAATGACTAGAGGCGTTGAATCCTCGAATATTATAGCTTCTATTAATGCTAAAATAAAGTTAAACAATAGTAATATAATTATAGATAGAAACGGAAATAAAATTGTGATAAGCCGTTCCTGTGAAGTCGTGTTGATTGATAGCCTTGGTAGTGAGAAGTTGAAGCACAGTGTACCTTACGGCGCTAAGCTTTATGTAGATGAGAGTGGGTCAGTAAAAATTGGCGATAAAGTTGCGGAATGGGATCCTTATACATTGCCTATTATCACGGAGAAGACTGGTACAGTGTCTTATCAGGACTTAAAAGATGGAATTTCGATCACTGAAGTGATGGATGAATCTACAGGAATATCAAGCAAAGTAGTAAAAGACTGGAAATTGCATTCTGGTGGAGCTAATTTACGTCCTCGTATTGTGCTGCTTGACGATAATGGTAAAGTAATGACACTCGCAAGTGGCGTTGAAGCATGTTATTTTATACCAATCGGTGCAGTGCTCAATGTACAAGATGGCCAGAAGGTTCATGCAGGTGATGTTATTACAAGAACACCAAGAGAGTCAGTTAAAACTCGTGATATTACTGGTGGTTTACCGAGGGTTATAGAGTTATTTGAAGCACGTCGTCCTAAAGAGCATGCTATTGTTAGTGAGATAGATGGCTATGTAGCGTTTTCTGAAAAAGACCGTAGAGGAAAACGCAGTATATTAATTAAACCTGTAGATGAACAAATTTCTCCAGTTGAATATTTGGTATCAAGAAGTAAGCATGTAATAGTCAATGAAGGTGATTTTGTACGTAAAGGTGATCTATTGATGGATGGTGACCCTGATCTCCATGATATTTTACGTGTGCTTGGGTTAGAAGCTTTAGCGCACTATATGATTTCTGAAATACAGCAAGTTTATAGATTGCAGGGTGTTCGTATAGACAATAAGCATTTAGAGGTGATCTTAAAGCAAATGCTACAAAAAGTGGAAATTACTGATCCTGGTGATACTATGTACTTGGTTGGCGAAAGCATTGACAAGCTGGAAGTTGATAGGGAAAATGATGCTATGAGTAACTCTGGCAAACGGCCTACTCATTATCTTCCTATTCTGCAGGGGATTACTAGGGCAAGTCTTGAAACTAGCTCCTTTATTTCTGCTGCCTCTTTCCAAGAGACAACAAAAGTACTTACAGAAGCAGCATTCTGCGGGAAGAGTGATCCTTTAAGTGGATTAAAAGAAAATGTTATAGTAGGAAGATTAATTCCTGCTGGTACAGGTTTGATTATGAATAAGATCAGAGCACTTTCACTTTGTGATAATGTGGATAAATATGAAAAATATTTTGATATTGAAACTTATGACGAGGAATGGTTGATGGATAATGGTTGTCATTTACACTCTGGTGAGGAAGAGAGCGTAGTGGCATACGATCAGTCGAATTGAGTACAGCTAGTGTGTCTCTTGACCAAAAAAGCCAATAATATTTTCTTTCACTTCTGTGCTATCTGTCATGTTATTTACTCTCACACGAAATTCAGATGAGCCTTGAAGCCCGCTACTGTACCAACCTATGTGTTTGCGGGCCATCTTTATTCCTGTGTCATTTCCATAGTACTCAAGAATATTGTCGTAATGCTCGAGTATGATGCTTAATCTCTCTGAAGCTGTTGGCTCAGAAGTTTCACTTCCACTGAGAAAGTTCATTGCTTGATTAATCAGCCAAGGTTTACCGTAGGCACCACGACCTATCATCACTCCGTCTGCTCCAGATTCTTTGAGAGCATTCTGAATATCATTTAAATTTTTAATATCGCCATTTACTATAACTGGAATTTTCACTTGCTCTTTAACATTTCTAACGAATTTCCAATCTGCTTGACCATTATAAAGCTGCGCTCTTGTTCTTCCATGCACAGTGATCATTTTTGCTCCTAAGTCTTCGGCAATTTTCGCAAGTCTCGGGGCATTGCGATTTTCATCGTTCCATCCAGTGCGCATTTTTACTGTAACTGGCACATTCACTGCCTTGACTACAGCTTCAATTATTTCAGCAGCCTTTTTTTCATCACGCATTAGTGCTGATCCTGCATAACCGTTTACAACTTTCTTAACAGGGCAACCAAAATTTATATCTATAATTTTAGCTCCCATATCCTCATTCAATTTTGCAGCTTCTGCCATAACATTCGGTTCGCATCCAGCAAGCTGAACAGCAGTTAATGCATCGACTTTTGCTTTTTGCAAACTCTGGCGAGTTTGCATAATCATAGCTCTGCTTGCAATCATCTCTGAAACTAACAAACTTGCACCAAGTTTCTTCACAATACTTCTAAACGGATAATCAGTCACTCCAGACATTGGAGCTAAAATAACTGGAGAATCAATTGTCAAATTTCCTATTTGGAGGGGCATAAGGTCAATGGTAATTTTTCATTGATTACATAATGCAACACAAACTTGCATTCTCCCTTGAAATAGAAGACTGAGATGTTTTCGTCCTTGGCGGACGCTTACGATTTCTTAGATCTTCCTTACATTTCTCATCTTCCATAAGCGCTCTTGTAAATTCTTCTCTTTTCTCATTCAAATCAAATTTATATTCTGATAACTTTTTGTCAATTTCGTCAAATGATTTGTCTTCGTTAAGCATTTGTGTAATTTTATGAGCATTTTCTAACGCAAATATTCCACAGTTATACCCGTCACTTTGCTGCTTAGTTGGGGAAATTCTTATGTCTAATACCCATTCCTCTTTTTGCAGTTCTCTTTTAACAATATTTAGCACATTATCTGGCAATTGATTACCAAATGAGTCACAGTAATAAGCTCTAAATTTTTTATCACCTGCATCAGGTTTAATAACCAAAGTTACCCAATGATTATTGTTAATATGAAGAACCGAAGTAAATATCAATTTAGAATTTTGTTTGAATTCACCTCTATAATTCTGAAGAAATTCTTTTGTGAGTTCGTTCCAACCATTAGAATAGCTAGGGGCAAGAAAATAGACATTATTATTACTATATTCACTTTGTGAGTACCCATATACAACTCTTGCAATATGTGTAATGTCATTATCATCTAACCAGTAACTATAGTTTTTTCTGTTTGTCTGATGCACAAGAGTGTCCAAATCTTCGTGAAACTCTTTACCACCCAAACCACTATCCAAAGAGCTTCTACGACTACTGTTCCTTGAATTGGGTTCACTTCCTGGTACAATACCACTATCTCCATCTTGAGTTTTTTGCTCACCTTGACTTGCTCTTTTTCCATTAATATAGTTCTTCGCTAATTTGTATGCTGTTGTAAGAACTACTCCCATTATAATCCAAATCACAGGATGAGAAATTAGCATAGCAAGTGGAAAGGTCAATAGAGGGGATCCTATTACCGCCCCTAAACAGCCAGCAGCGAATGTGGCTGCTAGGCATACACAAGTAGCGTAGATAACGAATTCCTCACCAGCAAAGTAAGTGCTCTCTTTCTGATTATTTTTTGTAATGCCCAACATACTACACCCTATGAACACTAAGTTAATTAAATTTTAACAAATTCTAACAAAAAAATCAACCATAATAATTTTAGTAGTATGAGAATATATTGAATATTAAGAGCTTTTGGAGTACAGTAACAATGTTAGTAATAGCACAATATATGCACGATATAGAATATATACGCAAAAACCCTGAAGGATTTGAAAAGGCAATGAAAAGCAGGGGAATTAGAGAATCTACTGCGAAAGAGATATTGGAAATCGATTACGAAAAAAGATCATTAACCACTAAACTGCAGGATTTGAATAGGCAGCGCAATGAAATCACAGAGGAAATAAAAAAGCTTAAAATGAGCAAGAGCCCCTGTGAAGAGCAAATAGAGTTGTCAAAAAGCATCACAAATGAGATAGAGGCAATCAGCTTAAAAGAACAAGCGGAAAAGGATAAGTTAGTGAATGTTTTATCTAACTTGCCGAATATTCCTGCGCAAGATGTGCCAATAGGCGCAGATGAGAACTCTAATTTAGAGGTGAGAAGATATGGAGGAAAAAGACAGTTTGATTTTGTACCAGAATCTCATTATGAACTCGGAGAAAAATTAGGTTTAATGGACTTCGAACAAGCGGCGAGAATTTCCGGATCAAGATTTACGATATTAAAAGGACAGTTAGCTAAGCTTGGACGAGCGCTAATAAATTTTATGCTTGAAATGCATGTTAATGAATTTGGCTATACTGAGGTGTACCACCCGACTTTGGTGAAAAACGAGGCTATGTATAATGTTGGTCAGCTACCGAAATTTTCTGACGATTCGTATTTAACTACCGACGAATTGAGGTTGATTCCCACAAGTGAAGTGTTTTTAACAAATTTAGTTGCTGACAAAATAATGGAAGAAAAAGAACTGCCTATTCGCTTTACTGCATATTCGGAGTGCTTTCGTAAAGAAGCAGGTAGTGCAGGTCGCGATACCAGGGGCATGATAAGGCAACACCAATTTGGTAAAGTGGAGTTGGTAAGCATCACAACTGAAGACCAATCAAATGATGAGCTTGAGCGTATGACGAGTGTTGCTGAAGAGATATTAAAAAAATTAGAATTGCCATACAGAGTAATGCTGCTTTGCAGTGGCGATATGGGTTTTGCTGCACAAAGGACTTATGACATAGAGGTATGGTTACCTGGGCAAAATAAATATAGAGAAATATCAAGCTGCTCAAATTGTGGTGCATTTCAAGCAAGAAGGATGAACGCTAAATACTCTTCAGAAACTGATAAAAAGATAAAAAAATATGTTCACACTTTAAACGGCTCAGCTTTAGCTATAGGAAGAACGATTATTGCCATAATGGAGAATTATCAAAATTCTGACGGGTCGATTGCAATACCAAACGTGTTGCAAAAATACATGAGTAATGATACTGTTATAAGCAAATAATAATTTTGACATATAGAAAAGCGAGGAAATAAAGATGAAGGTTCTGGTTATAGGTTCTGGTGGGCGTGAGCACGCTCTACTTTGGGCTCTAAAAAAATCTCCTATCTTGACTGAGTTATATGTAACTCCTGGTCGCCAAGCTATGAAAGATCTTGGGGCTCTTGTGGATGTAAATATTCAAAATTCAGTGGATGTTACACAATTTTGCAAGAGAGAAAATATAGAGTTGGTTGTTATTGGTCCAGAACAACCAATAATTGATGGGCTTGCTGATGATTTAGTTGCAGAGGGAATAAATGTTTTTGCTCCAAGTCAAGCAACTGCAAAACTTGAGGGATCGAAGTCTTTCACCAAGGGACTATGTAAACGATATGGTATACCAACTGCCAAGTACGAGTGTTTTGTTGATGAAGGGTTAGCTAAAGATTTTGTACGTAGCAATAAAATAAAGTTTCCACTTGTAGTGAAAGCAAATGGAATTGCAGCAGGAAAAGGGGTGGTTATATGTAATACAGAAAGCGAAGCTTTTTCAGCAATAAATTCAATGCTAGTGGAGAAAAAATTTGGTGAATCAGGTGAAGAAATAATCATAGAAGAGTTTTTAGTTGGAGAAGAAGTAAGTTTTTTTGCTCTTATTGATGGGTTGAAAGTAGTAACTCTTGGGTGTGCAAAAGATTATAAGAGAGTTGATGAAAGTAATGAAAGCCAAAATACTGGAGGTATGGGGTCGTACTCATCACCTTCAATTATAAGTAAGGACATGGAGCAAAAAATTATCCAAAAAATAATATACCCTACAGCTCAAGCATTGGTTAACATGGGTACGTCTTATAAAGGAGTACTCTTTGCTGGTTTAATGATTTGCAAAGATAGCCCAAAACTTCTCGAGTATAACGTTAGATTCGGTGATCCAGAAACGCAATCTATATTACCTAGATTTGATTCAAATTGCGATTTGTTAAAATTGATGTTGTCAGTTGCAGAAGGAAAGTTAAATGTCAAAATGGTGGAACTTAACAACAAATCTACAGTTTGTGTAGTTGTTGCAAGTAAAGGCTATCCGGGTGATTATCAAAAGGGAGAAGTAATTAAAGGATTAGATAAGATTGAAAGCATTCCTGGTGTGTTGGTGTTTCATGCTGGTACTAAATTCGATGAAAGTGGTAACTTAGTTTCCGATGGCGGAAGAGTGCTAAATATAGTAGCAGAAGGGAGCACTATAGAGGAAGCCAAAAGTAAGGTGTACTCAGCATTAAATTTTTTAGAATGGCCAGGGGGCTTCTTCAGATACGATATCGGTAGTTAATGTTAGCTGTCGGTTAGCAGGTGGTTCACAGAAACGAAAAACTTCCTTGACAAACTCCGCCAGCCCCCTTATCATGAAACTGAAGCTATTGTATTTGCTTTCGCCAATCTGCAGATTAAAAGGTAAGGATTACTTAATGTATCGGCGTCTTATGTTCAATTTTTTGCAGTATATAGATACTGTATGTCTTTACAAAACTTCATCTACATCTAGATTTTTATCTAAATAAGCTGAACGCGCTTATAAAGCGTTACAAGACATCAAAAAATGCCAATACTCGACAGAGATAGTAAAAGACTAGCTAACTCGGGGATTCTTTGTCTTTTTTTCTGCTTGGTAAATTTCTTAAACATTTGCAGCATAGGTTAGTTGCAATTAAAAGCAGCTAAATCTTGCTTGTCAAGCGTTTAAAACATAAAAAACGCCAATATTTTAAAGCAGATAATAACCCCAGGGCTTCTTTTGCCTTTTTTTTCATTTGGTAAATTTCTTAAATATTTATGGCTAAACGACAATCGTCATCCCGCTACTTGTTAGCGGGATCTAGAGATACCGCGGCGGTATGACGTAGGGAAACCTTTCTTGGGTTAGCTATAAAACTAATCAGCATCTTGTTTAGCACATATAAATTAAGTTTCATAAATATAGTGTTAAACCTTGAAAATATGTTATAGCTACTTCTTCCAATTTAGTGGTGGGTTTTAACAGTACACATGTCGCTTTACTATCTACCAACTCAATCACCATAGAAGCTACAGTCATTACTTTGCATCCACTTATATTCCGTACTTTAACATTTGTTCTACTTTCTATAGGAAGCTTTACCCCCCTACATCATTACGTACAGCAGTATGATTTATTTCATTTTTAGTTCCACTACTATGCTGCAACAAGATATCCCCATTAACTTTTATTTCAACATTTTTGTCACTACTACCATTGTTAAAATTTAATCCCTCATCTCTTCTACTTTGTCTTTTTTCTTTTAATTTTAATTCAGTTTCTCTTTTATCAAGGGTAGGAAATGGGATGTGAGTTTTTTCCTGACCATCTTGATTTATAGCTCTTGTTGTATTAAAAGCTTCGTTGCTTTTACATGATATTGTATAAGTAAGTGGTGTGTAGATTTTTTCTTCACTATCTGGATATTTTATAGTTATTGTTGCATTAAGGATGTCTTTCAGAATATCGTTTTCTCTAGCTATGTCTAAAATTTCTTGAATAACTTTGCGATCATGTAATGCGGCAAGTAACTTATCAGTTACTTTTTGATTATTTTTATGTTTTATGGTTATTGTTGTGTTAAGAATGTCTTTCAGAATACCGTTTTCTTTAGCTACTCTTAACATTTTCTCAACAGCTATACTATCTTTACGTAGTATAGCATAAGCAAGTGGTGTGCAAGTTTCTTCCTGACCATCTGGATATTTTATAGTTGTTGTTGCGTCAAGAATGTCTTTCAGAATACCGTTTTCTTTAGCTACTCTTAACATTTTCTCAACGGCCATACTATCTTTACGTAGTATAGCATAAGCAAGTGGTGTAACAGTTACTCTCCGACCATCTGGACATTTTATAGTTATTGTTGCGTTAAGAATATCTTTCAGAATACTGTTCTCCTTAGAGATTTTTAAAATTTCTTCAATAGCTATACTATTTTCACGCAGTATAGCATAAGCAAGTAGTGTGTAAGTTACTTCCCGGCTATCTGAATGTTTTATAGTTGTTGTTGCGTCAAGAATGTCTTTCAGAATATCGTTTTCTTTAGCTACTCTTAACATTTTCTCAACAGCCATACTATCTTTACGTAGTATAGCATAAGTAAGCGGTGCGCAAGTTTCTTCATGACCATCTGGACATTTTATAGTTGTTGTTGCATCAAGAATATCTTTCAGAATACCGTTTTCTTTAGAGATTTTTAAAATTTCTTCAATAGTTTTGCTATTTTTACATGATATAGCGTAAGTAAGCGGTGTGTAAATTTCTTTCTGACCATCTAGATATTTTATAGTTGTTGTTGCGTCAAGAATGTCTTTCAGAATATCGTTTTCTTTAGAGACTTTTAAAATTTCTTCAATAGTTTTGCTATTTTTACATGATATGGCGTAAGTAAGCGGTGTGTAAATTTCTTCTTGACCATCTAGATATTTTATAGTTGTTGTTGCGTCAAGAATATCTTTCAGAATACTGTTCTCTTCAGCTGCTACTAGAATTTCTTTAATAATTTTGCTATCCTTCCGGAACATAGCAAAAGCAAGTGGTGTGTAAGTCACTTCCCGGCTATCTAAATGTTTTATAGTTGTTGTTGCGTCAAGAATATCTCTCAGAATACCTTTTTCTTTAGCTACTCTTAACACTTTTTCAACAGCTATACTATCTTTACGTAGTATAGCATAAGCAAGTGGTGTATAAGCCACTTCTCGGTCTAGATATTTCATAATTGTTGTTGTGTTAAGAATATCTTTCAGAAGAGTACTGTTCCCTTTAGCTGCTACTAGAATTTCTTTAATAGCTTTGCTATCCTTCCAGAACATAGCATAAGTAAGTGGTGTGTAAGTCATTTTCTGGCTATCTGGATATTTTATAGTTGCTGTTGTGTTAAGAATATCTTTCTCCTTAGAGACTTTTAAAATTTCTTCAATAGCTATACTATCTCCACATAGTATAGCACAAGCAAGTGGTGTAACAGTTGCTCTCCGACCATCTAGATATTTTATAGTTGTTGTTGCGTCAAGAATATCTTTCAGAATACCGTTCTCCTTAGAGACTTTTAAAATTTCTTTAATAGCTTTGCTATTTTTACATAATATGGCATAAGTAAGCGGTGTGTAAATTAATGAATCATCACTAATGATTTTTGCATTAAGAACACTCTTTAAAAGGTTGCTCAATTTGGCTTGTTGCAAAATATCCTTTACAGCTTGACTATTCTCGCAAAATATAGCATGAGTAAGTAGTGTAAAAGTTGATTCTTTACCCCGATGTTTGCTTACTTCCGTAGTAAGAATTCTTTGTTTTTCCTTTTCAGATATTTTTTCTAGTTCTTCAGCAATGCTACTTTCTTTGCCTTCTATTTTTGATGCTAATTTTAAAATACTTTTTTCATCTTTCTCTTTCAATTTCGAATCGTTTACCTGATGAGTCATTTTTTTTCTCAAGGTCTTTCTTATTAAACTAAGCATAACATTTTCTCTCTTCGTGGTTATAATATTTGCTTTTATGAATCAGTTGTGTTGATAATGTATTAATTGCATAGTTCAGACATTGTTTTATAAAGCAAAATTTTAGTAGACCACCTTACAAGAACGTTTCTTGCTAATTCTGAATCCGAAAAAAGGACGCAGTAAAGTTATTTGTAAGGGAAGAATGAAACTTGTAGCTATAGCTAAACTGACTTACGATAATTTGAAAAACCGTCATCCCGCTGCTTGTTAGCGGGATCTAGAGATACCGCGGCGGGATGACGGTTCGCAGTGGTATGACGGTTCGCGGCGGGATGACGATAAGCTCGTCATCCCGCTACATTAATATTGTATTAATAAAAACTTAATAATAATCCTTAATAATATATGAACTAACATGTTCGCAATTTCGTATGACAGAGGAAACAAAAGATGGATATGCTTCCTTATACGTTGCAATTCAGGAAGGTAATATTGAAGCTGCAGAACTACTAATAAAATGTGGCACAAACGTCAATGATCATTATGAACGCAATCGTACGCCACTGCATATTGCCATCGGACGCAAACAATTAGAAATAGCAAAATTGCTGATAAAAAATGGAGCAAACGTTAATGCAAAAACTCAAAATCATGGTAAAGATGATCTAACACCAATGCACTTTGCAGTTTTTGCAAATACGCCAGAATTTATAGAATTACTAGCTAGCCATGGTGCATTGATTAATGAAAGAGAAAGTACCGAAGGGTATACTCCTCTTCACTTTGCTGCTTTGTATGGGAATAAAAATATAATACAAGCCTTAATTGATAAGGGGCAAAATATCGAAGATGTGGACAATAATGGGCGAACAGCTCTGTTTTTAGCTGCTAGGCAGTGCACTGAAGCAGAAGATGATAGCAGAATAGAAATTATCAAGTATTTGATAGACAAGCTCAAAGCAGATGTAACAAAGAAAGACAATAATAACAATGCAGTACTCTTTCCTGCCGCTAATAATTGCCCTGGAAAAGTGGTAGAATTCATCATTGAGCAATGTATAAAAATCTTTGAGTTAGAGAATTTTATCAACCACAAAAATAATGATGGAATGGATGCTTTGGATATTGCGCTGAATAGTGGAAACGAGAAAGCTATTGAAGTATTAAGATCATATGGAGCAGATATCAAGAATAAGGCAGATGGTAGCACTCAAAAAATTACTGCAGAAAAACCAAGTAGTACCCTAGACAGAGCAGAAAGTGCAGAGGTAGCACCTCCAATTAAGCAAAGAGTATAAAGCTTTTTACAAAGCGATTATAAATTTCAGTAAGTTGCAGAGGCTCTACAATGGGAAGTGTAGTATGTTAGCAGATACAAATGACTAGATAAATTATATTTCATTAAAGTCATTTATCTTGAAACATAAGCAGGATTTTGTATAGTTGTTTCAATTTGGGTCTGTATATTGAAACAATGCGTGAAAATGACAGGTCATTGTACAAGAGATACCTAATTCGCCGACAAGAATACTAGATAAAGAAACTTACATTTCAATTATTTCACAATTTCTGTATAATCTTAAAAACTCAATTAGTGCGTTATGAAGATAATAATAGGTAATGCTAGTAAGGAATTAGGGGAATCAGTAGTTAACCGGCTAGATGTTCAACCATCCTCTGCTTGGATATCAAAGTTTACCGATGGTGAGGTAAATGTAGAAGTAGCAAATGATCTATATAATCAAGAAGTATATATAATACAATCTCTTTCTCCCCCTGTGAATGATAATCTTATGGAGCTTCTGCTTATAATTGATGCAGTAAATAGATTAGGAGCCAAAAGGATAGTAGTAATTATCCCTTATTATGGATATAGCAGGCAAGATAGAATTATCAAGAACAATAATGTGCAGTCTGCTTTAAGTGCCAAATTAGTTGCAAATCTTATTCAAACTGCAGGTGCAAGTAGTGTTGCAGTTATTGATTTGCACTCAAGTCAAATTGAAGGATTCTTTGATGTACCGGTAACTAATTTGAACTGCTTTGAAGCATTTGTTGACTCTATAAACACGGAAAATTTGGCAATTGTTGCACCTGATGTTGGAGCAATTGGCAGAGCACGTGCTTTTGCGAGGGCTTTAGAGGAAAAGTACAAGATAGGGTTAAGTGATAAGATTATTGTAGTAGATAAATATAGGGAGAAAGCAGGCACATCTCAAGTAATGAACATAATAGGAGAAGTTGCAAACAAAAATTGTGTCATTGTTGATGATATAGTTGACTCTGGTGGAACATTGTGTAATGCAGCTCTTGCTTTAAAAAGTTACGGAGCAAAGTCCGTAACTTCATGCATCACACACGGTGTGCTTTCAGGAAGTGCAGTTGAGAAAATCTCTTCCTCTTCTTTAGATAAATTAGTGATTACGGATACCATACTTCACAAACTTGAAAAAACTGGTAAAATAGAAGTTGTTTCGGTTGTAAATATTTTAACTCACTTCATCCAAGGAGGTAGAAATGCCAGCTAAGTCAACAGAAGACGTTATTACTTCACTAATAGGATTTGCAAATAAGAGAAAAATAACAATTACCAAGGAAGAAATGCTTAAAATTGCACAGCTTGTAAGGATTAAGTTATCAAATGACGAGATTGATCACTACTCCAAAGAACTGACAATGCTGGATTGGATACACGATACTTTATTGCAAGTTAATACTGAAGGTGTTTCTCCTATGCGTTATGGCAGCATAGACAAGGACATTCATGTACGCGATGATGTTATAAATTCTCAAAACATTAAAAAAGAGATATTGTCCAATACAAAACCTGAGCATGGGTATTTTGTAGTGCCAAAGGTTATAAGCGATTAAAGTAAAATAAGGCTCATATCAAACCTATAATAGATCTACTTTCAAAAATAAGACCAATCCGGTAAAGAAGCATTTGTGGGAGTGGAAACCATTTTTTGATTTTTCTTTACTAAGTCTACTAAATATAGTTTAGAGTTGCTTGGTGATTCTGTTCTTGTAAAAATGATTTCTCTACCATTTGGTAGCCATGCCGGGGATTCAATTTTATGCCCCTCTGAAAGCAGACGTTCTTCTTTGCCATCTGGCTTCATAACTCCTATGTAAAATTTTCCTGACTGAATCTTTGTAAAAGCTATCAGATCTCCTTTTGGCGACCAAACAGGCGTAGCATATCTTCCACTTCCAAAACTAATTCTTTTAGGTTTTTTACTTTTGTTAGTAAAATCGATAACGTACAGTTGCTGACTCCCACTTATATCAGAACTAAAAGCCATATACTTTTGATCTGGAGAAAAAGAGGGAGAAGTGCTTATAGCTGAACCTTTAGTAATTTTTTTTGTTCGTTTACTACTTAAATCCAAAGATAATATATTCGTTTCACCACCCAATGAGTGGGAAATTAAAAGAGATTTACCATCGGGAGAAAATCTTGGTGCAGAAACAACTCCTTCAAATGCGCTGATTATTGATTCAGTGTTATCTTTTAAATTTTTTAATATTATATAACTTTTACCATTTGCGTACGAGATATAAACAATACCCTTTCCATTTGGTGAGAATCTCGGTGTTGACACAAATCTATCGCCATTTGTTAAGTATTTTATATTACTTCCATCTTGATTCATCACAGCAATTTTACGCACAGATTTGTAGTTGCTATCTTTTTCTTCAGCGATATACGTGATTTTTGTGTTGAAGTGCCCTTTCTCACCAATTAATCTATCATGTATCACATCCGAAACGAGGTGACCAATTTTTCTCCAGTCTTTTGCTGGAAAAACAACTGACTGAGTAAGTAATTCTCTTTTTGTAAAAGCGTCAAATAAACGAAATGATAGCTCTAATGCACTACCAGATATTTCGCTTAAACTTACTGTGACTACAGTATCGCTTTTCCAAGATTTAGATTCAGCTTCCGCGCCACGTTTTACATTAAATAAGCCACAATTAGATAAATTTGTTCCTATTACCTTTGCAATATTTTCGCTTAATTCGCTTTCCAACGCTGTTTTACATGTACATTTAGATACAACAAGACCAATGTTACCAACACTGCTTTTTTTTATATCAACATATAAAGCAGCTTTTGTAAAATAAGGAATAAATAACGAAATAAATAACACCAGATGAACGAATAGCTTCATTCATTTCATACCTGTTCTATCTGAACCTCAATTATAGGTCTTTTTAGTAAATATTCCTTTAAGATACTCAATATTGAACTTTCAATCTTATTTTTAATTTTTTTTGTTGGCTGCAAACTAAACAACGACTCAACTTTCTTGACAATTTTCTGTATGGTAGCTGCATCTTCTAGCACTTCAAAAACACCAGGTACAAATACTTTTGGTTTAGCAAGCAATTTATTTTTCTTGTTTACAACTGCTGTTACCACAATAACTCCGGCATCTCTCATTCTTTTACGCATTTTTATAACACTGCTCTCCGGATGACGTAGCAACATACCATCAATACCAAAGTAGTCAACATCAATTGAATCAACCTTTTCTCCGTTCTCCAAATTAACAATATCACCTGGTGCAATCATTATTGCTTTTGCCACACCGCACTCTTTAGCAAATTTTACATGTGCATGCGTGTGAATATATTCGCCGTGAACTGGAATAGACATCTTTGGTTTTATTAAAGAATACATTTCCTTTAGCTCTTCTCTTGTTGGATGCCCAGAAGCATGAACATGCTCTGTTTTTTCAGTAATAACTTCTACCCCCATCTCAATAAAGGCATTGAGCATGTTGTGCGCACGAGTTTCATTTCCAGGAATGATTTTTGACGAAAAGATCATGGTATCACCTTGCTGCATTTTAAATGCTTGATGACTCTTAGCAGCAAGTCTTGCGGTAGCTGCCAGTGGCTCACCTTGACAACCTGTGCAAAGTAGCACCAGTTCTTCCCTTGGAAAATTTACTGCTTCCTTTGCTTCAAGAAACTGAGGAGAATCAGTTAAATAACCACTATCTTGCGCAACTTTCACTATTCTCCATAAAGATCTACCAAGTAAAACTACTTTTCTATTTAGTGCTTTTGCAGCTTGGCTTATCGTTTCAATTCGTGCCACATTTGAAGCGAATAGCGAAACAGCAACTAATTTTTTAGACCGCTTTATTATGTTATAAATATTATTATAAATTTCACCTTCTGACTCAGGGTGATGCTTGCTTAATATATTGGTTGAATCGCAAATTGCTGCAAGCAGGTCACCTTTATCGCCAATTTCTTTTAGACGCTCCATATTAGAAGTTAATCCAACAACAGGTTTTGGATCAAATTTCCAGTCTCCGGTATGGAGTGCACTACCCATTTCAGTGCTAATTAATATTGAATTTGCCTCAGGAATTGAATGAGTTACATTTATAAACTCGACGGTAAAAGGACCCAAATTTATGCTGCCATTTATGTCTACCTCTTTCACAGGCACTATACCTTCCAATCGAAATTCTTTTAGTTTCTCTTTAAGAAAATTAACCGTAAACTTTGTTGTATATATGGAGCACTGCAACTCTTCCCACAAGTGGGGCACTGCACCGCAGTGGTCCTCATGTGCATGTGTAATTATTATTCCAAGTAAATCTTTTTTTCTTTGAGCAATAAAATCTATATCAGCAATGAGCAGCTCAACACCTGGCATAGTTTCATCTGCAAAACCAACACCAAGGTCGATCATAATCCACTTACCTTGGTAATGATATAGGCTAACATTCATCCCGATTCTTCCTACTCCCCCAAGCGGAAGAAATAAAAACTCATTTTTGTTTATATTCATTAAATTTAAATTATTAAAACCTGAGAATAGCAAAACTTCGACCTTAAATAAAGAAATTTATTGCTTTTACATAGTTTTAAGGAACTAAGAAGTTTCTGTTGGCTAATAATAACACTATTGTTAAGTTTTCCATTAATAAGGTCAAAGAATTGCAGGATTAAATGAAAACCCGTAAACAGTTACCCCTTTATGTCATTTAGCAGATTTCTTATTTTTTTTTTACTTTACTAAAAAACCCTTCAGATTGCTGTTGTACACTTGCATTTTCCTCTTCTTCAAGCGCTTTTAATAGTTCAATTTGCTTTTTAGTTAAATTTTTTGGATTTAAAGTCTCAACTATTACCTGTACGTATAAATCACCACGAGCATGTGAGTTCATATATGGCATACCCTTTTCCCTACAACGTAGTTTGGTACCAGTTTGAGTGCCTTCAGGGACCTTTACTTTTATTTTAGCTCCATCAATTGATTGAATATCGATTTCACCACCAAGCACTGCTAGTGTCATTCTTATAGGCACTTTACAGTGTAAATCTGCTTTATTTCTAGCAAAGATTTTATGGAAAATTATTTTCACGTATACGTATAAATCTCCACTTTTTCCACCTTTTGTTCCAGCTTCTCCTTTACCACTTATCCTTACCTTAGCTCCTTCTTCTATGCCTTTTGGAATTGAAACGGATATATTTACTTCATCTCTTCTACGTCCACTTCCACCACATTTCTTACATTTGTTTTGTATTATTTCTCCTTCCCCATAGCATGTAGTACATGTTCTTTCGATGGTAAAAAAGCCTTGTTGAGTTCTAATCCTACCGCTTCCCTGGCATGTGTGGCACTGAACTGGTTTAATTGCTCCTTCGCCACCTGTGCCTTGGCATGTATCACATTTTACATTTGTCACATAATGTATAGGCGCTTGTATTCCTTTAAATGCATCTTCTAAGGTAATTTCAAGATCATAACGTAGGTCTGCTCCAGATACTCCTGTTGTACTTCTTTTTGCTCTCGATCTACTTGCACCACCACCGAATCCTCCACCAAAGAAGTCATTGAATATGTCGCTAAAGTCTCCTGCAGAGCTGAAGCCTTGAAATCCACCAGAAGCACCTTCGTGGCCATAACGGTCATAGCCTGCCCTTTTCTCAGAGTCAGACAGAACTTCATATGCAGCTGTTACTTCTTTAAATTTTTCCTCTGCTTCTTTATTGCCAGGATTTCTATCAGGATGATATTTTAACGCTAATTTTTTATATGCTTTTTTTATCTCATCAATACTGGCATTTCTGCCTACTTCCAGCAGATCATAGTAGTCTTTTTTGCTCATATATAATAGTTTAGTGTTTAACCTTTAAAGATAGGTATTACATATATTAATTTCAAGTGTGACTTCTGTTTCCTATAAAATGTGGTGCACCCTGAGCGACTTGAACGCCCGACCTTTTGATCCGTAGTCAAATGCTCTAATCCAACTGAGCTAAGGGTGCTTTCACAAAGTTAACTTTAGCAGGTTTTGTAGCTTGATTCAATTAATTTGGCTAAAAATAAAACTGTTAATTTTTATCACGCGTGAACCCCTTACAATTCCCAAACTTCTGTTGCAAATAAGGATTATCAAATGCATTTTGAGGAGGAGCAGTTGGAGTAGTATTAGGATCTTGAGAAAAGTAAGGAGGTGGTGCATCACGAGAAGAATCTCCATAACCATGCACTTGTTTAAGATAGCTATCTACCGCTCTTTCAGCTTTCTCGATATTTTCTGATTCTTCCTCATGCTTCATATGAAAAGCTAAACCACCAGCAAAACATACGAGAGAATTAACGCCAAGGATAGCTAAACCCCACACTGGTAAGACTGGGTAAACAGCACAAGCTACCAAAGCTGCCAAAGAAACAACGCCAACCGCAAATTCTATATTTCTGAACGTTTTAAATTTACTATCCAGGTAATCTATTTTTTCTTCTTTTCTAGCCACTTTTCTGCTGCTGTTATACCAAAAACACATACCAGCATGGAAAGCAACACACACAACTGCAGCTACCATACCTAAAGCTAATAACTTTCTATTGTCTTCTGAGTCTTTTTTCTTATCTTCTCTGCTTTGATGGCTACCACTACTGAAACCAGGGTTATTTATAACTGTAGTATGACCACCAAACAGGCTGCGAAGTAGTAAATAATCCCAAAAATCTAAACCTCTATCATTGTATACATGTATATGTGTAGTCTGAGGGCCTGTAGGTTGTGTGTTATTCCCTGCGTTATATTGATCATTTCTGCTTCCTGTATCGTGCCTATTGCTTGAATTTGGATATGTAAATTCTTCATACACATTTTTAAAATTCTCCTTGCTCCAAGTTAAATTCGGTGTATTATTACAATACTGTAGAAACCCTTCAATATTATTATTATTACCTAATTTCTTTATATAGGCTAACGCATACCTTTTTAAAACACTATCACTTGCTACCATAAATACCCTCTTAAGTTAAGATTAAATTAATAAATATTTATTATAACAAGATAACACCTACTTGTCAACTTGAGCCTGATTCAAGTATCCGTTCAGAGTGTGGCAGAAGAACTTATTCAAATAAAGTAGGTGGTAAAATATAAACATTTTATAAAGTGAAAAATGGACTTTTCAGACCACTGCCGAGCTAAAAAAGCCCTGAAAACCGTGATACTTAGGCCACTTCTTGCTTAAGCTGTACAATTTCAGCTTGAGAAAGGCCAGTGGATTCAGCTATTAAATTAACAGATACACCAGCTTTAAGTAAATTTTTTGCAACTTCGATTTTTCCTTTCTCTATACCTTCCTCAAGTCTGTATTCAAGAATGGCTTCTTCCTTACGTAGATCCATTATTCTTTCTTCATATGCTACTAAATCTTTTTCATTCCAGCTAAACCTGTCTAATTCATCGTAGGCTAACTTTATTATTGGTGCTTTTTCTGCTATTTTCCTTAAGTCTTCTTCCGTAGTTTCATCTGCATATTGTTGTCTAAGTGAAGAAGGTCGCCCCTCCTCACTCGATTTCAAAACCGTACGTGAGACTTTGCGCCTCATACGGCTTCTCTCTAATTTGGTGCTTGTCATGCACACCTCCTGTGTAATTCATCGTGACAATGTCCATGTAACAAAGATAAGTTTTTGATCATATTGTTTCGTCTATTCCGGTTTTTGTGATGTATTTCTATTGTATCATCACTTTTAAACCATAGTCTACAATTATCACATTTACTTTGTTGTAACTTCAATAGTTTTATTACTCTTGATGGCTTATCTGGTATTTTTCTCAGACGTTTACCCCAATAAACCCAATCACCATCATATGGAGATCTGGTTTTTTGCACTTTGATATGTCGTTTAATAACATGATCGCTGTGTATAATAAGATGTATCTTGTTACTTGTAATAAAACGCCAGTTATCGTTATTATACTTTTTAAAGTATTTTCTTTTTATCCAGCATTTCCCTTTGTTTGGGTGCCTAAAGACTGACCACTTCCAGAGCTTTCTATGTATAGTATTATCCAATGAGCTAAAGATTTTACATGAAACTACCGAAGAGTAATATTGACTCCATCCTCTGTTTATTGGATTGAGATTCCTTATTATTACTTCCTGTGGCGCCCCACGCATTTCTCTAAGTTTATGTTTAATAGCAAATGTATGCTGCTTTATAGAATTACGACTTGGTTTTATTAATAATGTGTAACCTTTTTTACTTTCTTTT
Source organism: Wolbachia endosymbiont of Rhagoletis cerasi (assembly GCF_018454475.1). Lineage (NCBI taxonomy): Bacteria > Pseudomonadati > Pseudomonadota > Alphaproteobacteria > Rickettsiales > Anaplasmataceae > Wolbachia > Wolbachia endosymbiont of Rhagoletis cerasi. The sequence goes on from NZ_JADCNC010000001.1 coordinate 69,332, forward strand.
GTTGGATATTGTCTTATTGAAAATCCAAGAAAATCAAATCCTGGTTTTGTTTCGTCAATGGTTCTTAATGTATGAGAAATTCTTGTTTTAGAGGGCTTTAATTTTAGTCCAATGGTTTCTAACCATTCTTCAACTAAAATTTTTGCTTTAAGAATAATCTCTTCGTTTTCATGTATGATGACAAAATCATCACAGTAGAAAATTACACTAATAGACTTTTGCGCGTTTTTATGCGATATCCTACCATATTTTCTTTTCATGCATTGAAAGAGTTCGTTTGTTAATGCTTTTTTGACATGTTGCTCTAATCCGTGTAATGCAACACAAGCTAGCAACGGTGCCTCCTTGAATTGTACCACGTTTTGTGGATTGAAACTTTCCATCTTCCATAACGCCTGCCCTTAACCATCTTCTTATGATTTTCTTTAACGTTGGTGTGGTTTTCAAGCAGTTTATTATGGTTAATATTGTCAAAACATCCAGAAATATCAGCATCTAATACATATGCTGTTTTCTGTTTTAGCACATCAAATATGGCTTCAATTGCATCATGACATGATCTACCAGGTCTAAAACCATAAGTGTTTGGCTCAAGTTTTGCCTCCCATTCTGGTTCTAAAGCCATTTTTACAAGTGTTTGTGATATAGTAGGTATACCAAGCGGGCGATGCTCCGATGGCTTACCAGGTTTTGGGATTCAGACGCGTCTTGATGGCTTTGCTTTTTCTTTTATATCTAAAGAATATGATAGTTGTAATCTTTCTTTTTGATTAAGATTAGCCTTTCCATCAATACCTGCAGTCTTCTTCCCCCTATTGTCCTGTGTTACTTTCCTAACAGCGAGTGTTTTTGCACTTGTTGATTTGAGCAATAATTTTTGAAGATTATGCATCTTTTTGATATCATTACATTTAGAGGCTTGGTAAATTCGTTTTTGTAGCTTAAATGAAGATTTCTTCAGCTTTCGCCAAGGAATTCCATTCCATTCATACCTAGCTTTTTGCTGATCCATAACATATTCACTACTATTCACCACTTTACCTTCCAAATTAAAGTGTTTACGTCTGCATATCCCAGATATTACTTTGGGCATTAGCTTCTTAAACAATCCTTCCACATAGCAGCTTGTGGTTGGCTACCTACTTATATTTTAATGAATATAAGAGCTTTTATGTGGTTACTCCGTTCCATGGCTTCGTTTCACGTTAAACTTAGATTCCTACTATTTGCCGGAAGCTGGGAACATCAATAACTAAAGTCTTCAATCTTTAGTTCCCCTTTTGCTTCGTACCATTTTGGTCTATGCGTAGTTCAACCTCTTTTCGCATACTATGCTTTGACGACAATTCAAACATAGGTTCCTCTCGTAATCATATCTAACTCTGTTTGCAGGGATTCACCATGAGGTTTAGTGTTACCTGCTTTTATCTCATGCTTGCATCCCAAAGGTTGCCATCCTTTGAAATGTGAGACATACATTATCCCCGATGTCTAGGGAAGATGGAATTTAACCATCACAAAACCACGGCTTTCCGGGTCGCACTGAAGAAAAATAACCAACGATCCACTATGCTTTCTAGCTGTTCTTCCTTATTCTTAGGAAATTTAGGTAGTTCAATAAATACAAATTGAAAATCTTTTAAGTCATGCTCATTGGTTTTCTCATCTCTTATAGTGTGGCTGGATATATAATCAAGCTTATCAGGAAATAAATTACAATTAGAGATAGCAATAAAGAAAACCTTCTTTAAATCAATGTACTTACCAGATTTATCAGCTTGCCTTGAGTAAGCCTTAGCAGCATATAGTTGAGCTCGTTTCTCAAAACCTTTATCACGAGCAAACTGGTCAGGTAAGGAAGCAGTATTACTACTACTCCCTCCCTTAGAAACCTTACTATTACCCACAAATATGAGGTTCGTGAGCAAGTCGCCATCCTTCTGCTAAATCAAAGAGACGTTTATATCCTTTCCAAAGAACATAAGGTCCTGGTTCTGGGTCATTTTTTCCTGCTAAATGGCCTCCAAGTTCATGAAACAGCTTCTTTTATGTTGGGAACTACACTTGGACATGGTTTTCTGTGTATTTTAACGTATAAAACTTTCCATTCTTCTTCAGCTAATAAGGTAGTACATGGTAATGTTGGGTTAGTTCTTGCAATTGATGTAATAAAGAAAATTCTCCAAGCAATAATGCTCATGACTGTTAAATACCTCATTAATCTTTCTGCTGTTCCAAGTCTACATTCCTCAACTTTGAGACCAGATTTTAAAATCTTATGCAATATCTCTATTTTCCATCTCAAACAATACCAACTAACTTTTTCAACAGCTTCTTCAAAAGTACTGACCGGAAAAAAGCATCCACTCTAGAGGACTTGCTTCGGGAGGAGAGTTTTTTTCAACAACATGAATTGCGTGAAGTTGTAGACTCTGTCGGTTTATATTTTATGTGACCTTCTTTACATTTTATATGGCCTTCATGTGATAAATTTTCCGAATCTAATTTCTAAAAACGCTGTCCTTTTTTGCTTGTTATCTCTAGCAGGGATTTCAACTTCTACTTTTCCAGCGCAAGGGAGGCCTTGGATAAATGACCATAATTTTTGCTTGTTCCTGGTATGCATGAATTTTTTATTTACATTTCTGTTGTGGCGAGCTCTTACTAAAATTGCTGAGTTAAGATTATGTGCAAGTTCAAAAAAATCATGCATATCTGCTTTTCTGTCACATACAGTTATAGCTTCGGTTTGGGCCAGATCTATAATATTATTTGTTTTCTTTAAACTTTCTAGCCATTTCATACTTTCTTTATCCTCAATATGAACGTTGTTACGATGGCTCTTTAGTCTTTTTTCTTCTTCAGAAATGAGTTGCCTCGAGTAAATCTTTTGATCCAGTATTCCCAGCTTCCGTACTAACAGCAAGGGCTGTATGCATTACTGCTCCTTTTCCAGCAATAGTTCCCAATCCGCTTATGGCTTGAGTATGAAATATAAGTTGTATCTTGAATCACAAGAATTCTTTTATGAGCTTTTGTTCTTTCAACTGTTTTATCAATGTGTGAAGCTAGAATATCGACTTCTTTTACGTTCTCATTTTGAAAAAAACGTTATGCTGCTTTTGCTTCTGACCAACTTCCGCATGCCTCATTAATTGAGCTTTCAGGTAAACTTATCAAACTATCAGCAATCTTTACTAATCGGTCAGTTAATCTTTTATCTCCAAGTACAGCATCTCCAAATTCATTTTTAGCCCATTCATTACTCTCGTTTGCCATTTTTATACCCTCAATATTTGCAAACTTTAATATTGTAATACTTTATTTATAAGTACATTTATATTTGTGGGTAATAGTAAGATTTGATATGCTGCCAACACTTATGTTCAAATTAAAAATGTCATTTATGATACTAGCCACTTCACGCTTTGAGTTTTTGTAAAATCCGCTGAGTGCTGCAATTATAGACTTAACCCTTGGACCAAATGTATCTGGCGTAACACCTTCTGGTAACTTGCTACTTTTTCTTTTTCTGCATCTCCAACAACGACCATGTTCCAATTACTACATAAGGCCTAATTTCCGGAAGATCAACTTTTTGGTGAACATAAGGTTTTTCGCATATTACAAGCTCTCCTCCGCATTCGCAAATATTAGGCAACTCTATTTTTACTACTTTATCCGCTTCCATTGTGGCATGAAAATTTCCTTTATGCCCAACCTGATCGCCAACATTCCTTTCGCTTTTTGGCTTGTCCTTTTTTATTTTGTATAGCTCTTTTGAGCTGGGCAGGGATGAGTTTTTTGAATTTAAACCGAGCCTTTCCTTTAATTCAGCGTTCTCTATCTTTAAAGCTTTATTTTCTGCTTTTAAGTTTTCTATCTCTGCTTTCAGTTTTTCTATTTTTTGCTGTAAATTTTTGCAAAGTTCTCAAAGGTTTACCACATTACCTCACTTTTGCTCTATGATTATCTTTATTATCTTGCTTTGTCTACCTTATTCTACCACTCCGCTGAACGGATACAATTTACTAAACAGAAAAAAAGGCAAAAGAAACCCTAGGGTAGCTAGTTATTCACTATCCATTTTTTAAGTTGGCGTTTTTTAATGTTTTAAATAGCGCATTTCAGCTTATATTAGGTAAAAACCTAGAAATTTTATAAAGACATAAGGTGCACATAGTGCAAAAAATTAAAAATAAGACGCCAACTACGTTGTTTTCTTGCTGTTTAATCTGCACAGATGAAGATAACTGAATACCTTCAGTTTCATGATAAGGGGGCTGGCGAAGGGTGTCAAGCAAGTTTTTTCGTTTCTATTTCCAATAAAAGTTTGTTATATGGTTATGCAAGAAGTCTATTATAAATGAAATGAATGTGAAAAATATCTTGTTAGCACTTTTAGTACAAATGATATTCAGTTTGCCGCTATTTGCAGCTGATCCTGTTTTGCTCAACTGCATTGAAACTCCGGAAATATATGACCTTGATGCAAGGCCAAAAAATTTTAGCTCTTCAAACAATTTAAGAAGGAAACCCGGTTCTCCAAATAGTGCAACAGGAGAATTAATACACATAGTGGGTAGAATTACTGATATAAACTGTTTACCAATACAAAATGCTGTAGTTTCTATATGGCACGCGAATTCACGCGGCGTGAACCATTACGATAAGAATATAGAGGATGATCCGAATTTTGCTGGATCAGGAAGGTTTGTAGTGAATAATCTTGGCTATTATAATTTTATTACGATAGCACCTGGTAAAGTTGGTGATAGAGCTCCACATATCAACTTTCTAGTTCAACATCCGGATTTTCCAGAATTCACAACGCAAATGTTTTTTGCTGACCATAATTGCGATAATTGTGCTGATCCTGTTCTTGGAGATTTTGTTAGTAATGGGCTTGCAAGCCTTCTCATAACACCATTTACTTACAGTGATCAGGTCATAAAAACCTATACGTTTAACATTACCTTGGGCGGATATAATAAGTTCTCTAATAAAAGATAAAAAACCCTTGCATGTAAGGGAGTCCATAGTAAACTTGAGTATTATTGTACTTAGGATGTATATGAAAAATATCTTACTGATGTTTTTGCTGTGTTTTATGTACAGTTTACAATTATTTGCAACGGAGATGCCAGCAATGAAAATAACAATTTCTAAAATTTCGCCCGATTTTAAAACAATAGTAACGGGTTTATTTGAGGACAACGAAACCGTAAATGATGGCGGAGTTTTGCAAGGAAAACAGATCATGGATAATATAAAGCAATTTAGCAATTTCAATGGAAGTTTTGGTGAATTTTTCTCTACTACTTTGCCAGAAGAAAAAAATGTCATAGTTGTTGGACTTGGTAAGAAGGATGAATGGAATGAAAATAAAGAATTAAATATTGGTGGTAAAATATATTGTGAGCTAAGCAGATTAAAAATTAAAAAAGCAGCGGTTTTAATCGAAGGTAGTGCAGCAAATGTTGCATATGGTGCGTTTCTGCGTAGTTTTAAGTTTGATAAGTATAAAACTAAAAAGGATGAGAAAATTACAGAGGTAGAGGAAATTACCGTATTAGTAAAAGATGAGCAATTAAGTAATGCTGAAAGATCATTTGAGCACTTAAGGCAAGAAGGTGAGAGTATATTTCTTGCGCGCTCTTTTATAACAGAGCCTCCTAACATTCTATATCCAGAATCCTATGCTGATCATATAAAAAAAGAACTTACTAAGCTTGGCCTTGAAATTGAAGTGCTTGATAAAAAGCAGATGGAAGAGAAAAAAATGGGAGCCTTGCTTGGAGTCGCACAAGGAAGTAGTAAAGAACCAAAATTAGTAGTGATAAAATGGAATGGAGCTGCTAAAGAACAAAAGCCAATTGCTTTTGTTGGTAAAGGCATAACGTTTGACACTGGTGGAGTATCACTCAAACCTTCACGTGGTATGGAGTCGATGAAATATGACATGGCAGGCTCTGCTACTGTGGTTGGGGTGATGCATGCTTTAGCAGGACGAAAAGCAAAAGTAAATGCAATCGGCGTGGTTGCACTTGCAGAGAATGCAGTGGGTGGTAATGCTCAAAGGCCGAGTGATGTAGTAACTTCAATGTCTGGACAGACGATAGAAGTGTTAAACACTGATGCAGAGGGAAGGCTTATACTTGCAGATGCTTTGTGGTATACGCAAGAGAGATTTTCACCACAATTTATGATTGATCTTGCAACCTTAACTGGTGCTATAGTGGTTGCACTTGGAAATAACGAATATGCTGGTCTTTTTTCAAATAATGATGAATTAGCAAACCGTCTGATTGATGCAGGAAATGAAGTAAATGAGAAGTTATGGCGTTTTCCTATGAATGAAACTTATGACAAAATTATTGATTCACCGATTGCTGATGTTCAAAACATCGCTCCTGCGGGCTCTGGCGGAGATAGCATAATGGCTGCACAGTTTTTACAGCGTTTTGTGGATGAAACTTGCTGGGCACATTTAGATATCGCAGGCACTGCTTGGCACGAAAAAGGTACTGACATTTGTCCAAGAGGAGCAGTAGGTTTTGGTGTAAGGTTACTTAATAAGTTGGTTGAGAAGTACTACGAAGCCAATGATTAAAGGTCTTTATACTGGATTTATGGCTTAGCTACATGAACGTTTATTTTCGAGGCGCAGCAAATGAAAGTAGCTGATACATATTTCTTTTTTTCTGGATTCCAGTGTCAGCTACTTTCATGACACCCTGACAACCGTCATCCCGCTACTTGTTAGCGGCTGAGATACCGCGAATGAATCGCGGTATGACGGTTTGTGGCGGCGTGACGATAAGCTCGTCATCCCGCTGCTTGTTAGCGGGATCTAGAGATACCGCGGCGGTATGACGTAGGACTGCTGTCATCCCAGTGCTCCTTTTTTTGTCATCCAAGTAGCCTCCTATGGTGTCATCCCAGTGCCCAGACACTGGGATCCAGTTGAGCTATTTCAACAAAAATACTGCATTTTGAGATGAACGTTTATTTTCACCAGATTATTTACAAGTATAACAATTAAAGTCTGGATTCCAGTGTCAAGCACTGGAATGACACCGTCTTGGATGGAAACCAGTGTTGGCTACTCGGATGATATCATAGGGGCGCTGGGATGACACCCTGACAATCGTCATCCCGCTGCTTGTTAGCGGCTAAGAGATACCGCGGCGGCATGACGTAGGGAAACCGTTTTTTGGGTTAGCTATAACAGTAGTCAGGAAACAATAGCTTAAAAAGAGACTTAGTGTTAAATTTCTAATAGATTACTTATAAAAATAAATCTTATGGAAAGCAGAGCTAAGGCTTGGTTCATTTGGCTGATTAGTAACTTGGTTGTTATATTCAGCAACATGCAGATAATTTATACCTTTATAAGTGTAAATCTCGAAAAGGAACTTGGACTTACAATCGCGCAAGTTGCACTGGCTAATTCAGCATATACTTGGACTTTCGCCATCTTACAATTTTTTAGTGGAGCAACGTTTAATGTTTTTTCCAGTAAAAAAATTTATTTTTTCTCGTTATCAACTATGATCTTGGGGTTTTTTGTCCTTATTAATAGTGACAATTTCTCCCATTTGATTTTGTCTCAAGTGTTGATTGCAACTGGAGCATCATTTGGTTTTATTGGTGCTGCTCACACAAGTAGCATATGTTTTTCCGCTGCCCAATTTGGACTAATGTTTTCACTAGTGCAGACAATTTCAAGCCTTTCTGCTTTGGTAATTCAAATACTGTTCTCTAACTTGCTTGCCGAAGATGCATATTGGAAAAATCTGATTGTATGCATAATACTATTTGGTGTGTTGATATTTGTACTTACGCTTTTTTGTCCAAACACACTTCCAGAAAGCAGCTCAGAAAAGCGCACAATAAAAAGCTCTATGAAGACAGTAATGTGCTCTATATTAACAGTGCTAAAATTAAGAGATATCTGGATAACTTCAGTGGTGGGTGCTATTACTTTTGGAACATTTTTAGCACTTAATACCTTGTGGGCTCCAAGGTTACTGGGCAACTCAGAACTCAATGCAATGGAGTCAGGTATAGCAACTGCAATACTATGGCTTGGTCTTGCAGTTGGTGCTCCAATTGCAGATCGAATCTCAAACTTATTTAAAAATAGGAAACATGTAATTTCTGCTTTTGCTTTATTGCAAGGCGTCTCAATTATTATTTTACTATACAGCCATTTAACAGTCCACGTTGTGTACTTTTGTATGTTAATGTTCGGGTTTTTTGCGGGAGGACATATGCTTAATTTTACTGTCGGCAGCGAGATTGTGAAACGAAAATACATCAGCACATCATCATCCATTATCAATGGATTTATGTTTATTGGCAGTGGAGTTATAGTGTCAATGTTAGCACTTTTTACAGATCATAAAATGGCACTTTTTGCAATATTTGCGATATTGATAGTTGCCGGTATTTTAAATTATGCAACAAAAGAGACATACTCTAAAAAATAAAGTAGCTGAATCTCGAGTCGATTGCTATATTATATTTACGTATTGTAATATTTATCAATAATGGATCACGTTACAACAAAAGACACAACAGTAACTAAGGCAACGATAGCTGGAGATATAAACCAAGAAATAGGATTATCAAAGGAAGACTCTGTTTCGATAATAGATGATATATTGGACGAAATAAAGACAAGCTTGGTAAAGGATGGAATAGTAAAAATATCGTCATTTGGAACATTCTTGGTTAAGAAAAAGAAGGAAAGACCAGGAAATATACCAAATACATCGGAGAAAGTGATGATTCAGGCAAGAAATTCAGTTTCTTTTAGGCCTTCAAAAATTATAAAAAAATCAATCAATAATTAATGAACAAGGAAAAATTATTTTATACGATTGGGGAAGTAGCTGAAGAGCTACATTTGGAACAGCATGTTTTGAGATTTTGGGAAGGTCAATTTCATCAAATTAAGCCTACAAAGCGTAAAGGAAGAAGGCTATATGATCGCAAGTGTATAGAGGCCATAAAGAAAGTAAAATACATGCTATATGATAAAGGATATACAATAAAAGGAGTGCAAAAAGAATTTGGTAATGATATAAAAGTCACAAAGAATTTGTTGCAAGAACTCACCGATTTGAGGGACTATTTAACTAGTAAAATAAATAACGAGGAAAGTAACAAGCAGGCGTGAAACACTACGTCTCGCTAAAATTTTGGAGTTTTGTGAGAGTTTAAAATGTGGCATATAGCCTCATTTCTTATGTTATTAGCAATATTAATAGGCTGTGGCCTGCAAAAACCTGCACCTGTGCTGCTTAAAGGCGAAGAATTTTACGGAAAAAGAGATCTGGAATATACAAGAGAGTACCATTTAATTAGGGAGCCTTCAGTGCAAAAAGAAAGTAGAAAAGCCATCATAAATAGGATATACAAAGATAACAATAATACACAAAATGTGGGGGTAAATTGTAAATTTGTAATGCCAGTTAAAGGTTCAGCTACCTCTTCTGATGAAATGTGTAAGGATGGCATAAAAATTGCTGCTCAAAATGGAACGAACGTAGTTTCCTCTGCACCAGGCAAAGTGATATATGTAGGCAAAGGGCTGAGATGGTATGGGAATTTAATTATAGTGGAACACAAAGATAATTACATGACTGTGTACTCCTATTTAAAAAACATACATGTTGAAATTGGCGATAAAGTAAAGCAAGGTCAAGTAATTGGATCTGCAGGTAAATCAAGCACACAAGATAAAGATCCACAGATGTGTTTCACAATACGACATAATGGCCAAGCGGTTGATCCTTTGATGCATATGAACTGTAATTGAATTTGGATTTATATGAAATATGATTTTAAAAGTGTTGAAAAATTTTATCAAGATAAATGGGATTTTTCTGTAAGCAAGAGTGGTAAACAAGAAAAGTGTTACGTGTTGGAAATGTTTCCATATCCATCTGGTAAAATTCATATGGGACACTTACGTAACTATGCAATAGGGGATGTGATAGCGCGTTACAAGAGAGCTAATGGATTTGAGGTTTTGCATCCAATTGGCTGGGATGCGTTTGGATTACCAGCTGAGAATGCAGCAAGGGATAACAATATTAGCCCCGAAACATGGACAAAAGAGAATATAGATAATATGCGTACACAGTTGAAATCTATAGGTCTTTCTTATAATTGGGAGCGTGAGCTCTCCACATGTGAGCCTGATTATTACAAACACGAACAAAAATTTTTCCTGGATTTTTTAAAGCATGGGCTTGCCTATCGAAAAGAATCATGGGTTAACTGGGATCCAGTGGACCAAACAGTGCTTGCAAATGAACAGGTGGTTGATGGAAAAGGATGGCGATCAGGTGCAGTTGTTGAAAAACGTAAGTTGTCCCAATGGTTTTTAAAGATTACTGATTTCGCTGAAGATTTACTCAAGTGCCTGCAAAGTTTGAAAAATTGGCCAGAAAAAGTCAAAACAATGCAGGAGCGTTGGATAGGAAAATCTGAAGGAGCAACTATAGAGTTTGAAGTAGTTGGCCTGAATAAGAAATTAAAAGTTTTTACAACTTATCCTCATACTTTGTTTGGGGCTTCTTTTTGTGCAGTGGCAGCAGAGCATCCTATTGTGCAGGATTTAAAGAATGGTTCTTCTGTTGTCATCCCAGTGCTTGACACTGGGATCCAGGAAATAAAATCGAAAAGAGAGAACGATGAAAAAATAGGAGTTTACACCGGATTAAACGTCAAACATCCATTTCTTGATAAGGAATTGCCGCTTTACATAGCGAATTTTGTGTTGATGGAATATGGGGAAGGCGCGATTTTTGGTTGCCCTGCACATGATCAGCGTGACTTTGAATTTGCACAGAAATATAATTTGCCGATAATTCCCGTTATTTCTTCAGCCCACTTAGGTGTCATTCCAGCGCGTGACCAGAATTCTTACAATGGATCCCAGTGTCAAGCTACTCAGATGACAAAGGAGGCGTATACTGGAGACGGGACAATGTTTAACTCCGAATTCTTAAACGGATTAATGGTTAGTGAAGCAAAGGAAGCCATAGTTAAAAAATTTGAAGAAAAAAAAATAGGCAAAAAAACAATAAACTATCGTTTGCACGATTGGGGAGTTTCAAGGCAGCGTTATTGGGGATGCCCTATACCTATCATATATTGCAAAGATTGCGGAACTGTTCCAGTGCCAGAAAAAGACCTTCCTGTAGTTCTACCAATAGATGTAGAATTTACAAGTGGTGGCAATCCGCTGGATAAGCACCCAACTTGGAAATTTGTTGATTGTCCAAAGTGCGGAAAGCAAGCAGAGCGTGAAACTGATACATTCGACACCTTTTTTGAATCTTCCTGGTATTTTGCTGCATTCTGTAGTGAAGATAAATCAATAGACAAAGATGCATGTAATCGTTTTATGCCTGTTGATTATTATATAGGTGGGATAGAACATGCAATTCTGCATTTGCTTTATTCAAGATTTTTCTGCCGTGCTTTAACCAAATGTGGCTATTTTGATATTAAAGAGCCTTTCTCTACTTTAATCACTCAAGGAATGGTCTGCCATGCAACTTATAAAGACGAAAATGGTAAGTGGCTATTTCCCGCAGAAGCAAAAGAATTAATAGCGCGAGGTGCAAAAGTTCAAGTGGGCAAAGTTGAAAAAATGAGCAAATCGAAAAAGAATACAGTTGACCCAAACTTTATCATAGAAAAGTATGGTGCTGATACTGCTCGCTTGTTTGTGTTGTCCGACACTCCTCCGGAGAAAGATATGGAATGGTCCGATGATGGTGTGGAAGGTTGTTCTCGTTATGTAAATAAATTGTGGCGTATGGTCATGCAGCTAAGACCTGTAAATATACACTATGATAATGAAAATGTTACGGGTGGACTTCTAGAGTACAGAAAAAAAATTCATAAACTCTTACACGGACTTACAGATGACTTGGAAAACTGCAGATTAAACTGTGTAGTGGCAAAATTTCGTGAGATGACGAATTTAATAGCTGAAATAGACGTAAAAACTGGAAAATCTCTTATTGATGAAGGTATATGTATATTAATCAGAGTAATCGAACCATTCATACCACATCTAGCTGAAAGCCTATGGCAAGAAATAGGAGGTCAACCTTGGCCAAAAGCTGATGAATCATTATTAGTTGACGATACGGTAACTATAGCAGTGCAAATCAATGGAAAATTACGTACAACAATCAAGGTGGCAATTAACTTACCTCAAGAAGAATTGAAGAAAATAGCGATAGACTCTGTGTCCAGTAAGATCGATCAAAGCAAAGTTCGCACTGTATATGCTGTACCAAATAAGATAGTAAATATAGTTATATAAAAGACCTGAGTAGTACGTTTTATATAATCTGATTTTATGGCTATACTTTTTTTGACATGTAGTTATATCTTTTTTAATATAAAGGATATATACTTATGCATTATATATTTTTTTGTATGAGGAGTTATATGAAAATAAAGAGATTGTGCGTTTTGGCTGTGTTGCTTACTTCATCTCTAGCAGGTGCAGCTAGTAATAGTGCAAGTAAGTCAGAAGATAAGTACTATGCAGGTTTAAACTTTGGTGCTGGTTGGGGTGGTGGCTTTAAAATGAAACCTGGTGTTGTTCTTGGTTACCATTATGACCAAAACTCTAAATTTGAACTTGAGGTTCTCAGTAATATTAAGTCATTAAAGAGCATAGGAGCTAGCTTATTGGCAAACTACCGCTTCTATCCTGACCTTGATATTGATCCCGTTAAACTATATGTCAGCGGAGGTTTAGGAGGATATCTCCAAATAACACCTTTTGGCTTTGGTGTTAGTGATACAGTTGATGGTGATGGCGATAGTTCACAAGAAGAAAAAGAAAAGGAAGAAGAAACACAAGGTGCTCCAGAATCAGGTGGTGAAGCTGCTGGTTCATCTGTAGTAGATAAAATACTGAGTTCTATTTCCTATAAACTAAAGTTAGGTGTTGATTATGAAATTACTCCGCAGATAATTGGTGCAGTTGGTATGACCATGGGTGGGCAACTAAGTGGTATAAAAGCAAAACAAATACCAGATGCAACTCTAGAGATAGGGGTACGTTATAATTTTTAATGCTGCTACTTAGTTCATAAAGGTAGAGACGATGTTGAGGATGAAATAAACAGCATTAAAAAAAATCCGAAAACGTATTTTCGAATATGGTTTTGAACGCTAGCTATAGATTAGAAAAATAACAAGAAAAAGGGTAAACATACTGTAATTGCTGTTGAATGATGGAGTCCATTATTTTAGCACGAAGTAACGAATTCAGTAGAATAAGTTCTTCAAAAATAATTTAAACTTTTATTAGTAGGAGCAGTCTCATGGAATATTATAGCGATCTCACTAAAAGAAACTTTTATAAGTATCGTTGATGAGAAAGGAAAAATTGTTAAGGAAGAAGTTGTTGCAAGAGAAAGTAAGGCAATAGCTGAATTTTTTCTTGGTCAAGGCAAAAATGACCTTACCCAGAAAAAGTGGAGAGAAAGTGTGGAATGTTTTTTACAAAAAGAATGATGCATCAAATTGTTCTGGAATGCAATAGTTAATAGTGACGTTGTTTGTTATAAAAAATTTCTATGTATTCAAATATTGCAGTTCTAGTTTGTTGAGCAGAGTGTTGTGAAGTATCAATAAGTATTTCTCTTTTCAATGAGCTAAAGAAGCTTTCTGCAACAGAATTGTCGTAACAACAGCCTTTATTACTCATCTATATTCTTTACAGCTAAGAGATATTGATACCCTTGCGCAGTATATTGTGAACCTTGGTCACTGTGCAGCAGTAGATTTTTAACAGGTTTACGCCTATTAATGGCCATTAATAAAGAGTTCATAACCAATTGTTTATTTATTGCACTACTCATTAACTACCATACGTGAGAATTATTGCTGCCAAATATAGCCATCCCTCCTTGGTTTTGATGTAAGTAATCCCATACTTTATTTGGTTGATCAACAATAAAGTTTTGATCTAGTATATTGGGAGCTACAGCTCTATTATCTGTTTGTTGTTTTTTAATTTTAAACTTTCTTTTCAGTATAGCCCTGATGTCATTTTTCTGCATAATACTTTGCACCGTTTTCAAATTGCAACTTTTACCCAAAGCCTTCAATTCAGCATGAATTTTAGGAGCTCCATATCTACATTTAGAAACTTGATATATTTTTTGAATAGCTGCGAGTAGCTCTTTATTTGCTGATTCTCTACTGCTTATTTTTCTTGTGGTCCACTTATAGTAGCCACTAGCAGAAAATCCTACATAATTCCTGTACTTTATAGCAGTTACTATATAAAAAAATATTTTACTCTTTTTGACTGGCCAGGGCTTTTTTTTAAATGTCTCTTTCCCTTGTTACTCTTGCTTTGTAAATCAAACCTCTCTTTGTCATAAGGTGCTACATCTGGAAATGCATTTGCCGCTGACTTTTTTTCGTTATATTTCTTCATCCATTTTCCTAATAAACCACCCTTTATTCCTAAATCCTTTGCTATTTTTGTAATTGTTTGACCTGCCTTTCTTTGTTCATTTGCCAGTTTAACAGCTTCCAATTTGAATTCTGCTGTATATTCTCTTACCATTTCTAATCCTCCAAAATTTTATTTTACCCAAAAAAACTCTTTTCTTTCTCTCCACTTTTTCTGGGTAAGGTCAAACAATGACTATGCAAAAAACCTAATAACATGTATAATCTATAAATAATTTCTGAGGTAGATTGTGAAACTAGGTGTTAATATCGATCACGTTGCAACCCTCCGCAACGCACGCGGAACTTCTTATCCAGATCCATTGAAAGCAGCAGAAATAGCCATTGACGCTGGAGCAGACTTTATTACTGTACACTTACGAGAAGATAGAAGGCATATTAGAGATGAAGACGTATTTAACCTAAAAAAAAGCATTAGCACTGAGTTAAATCTTGAAATTGCAGCCACGGAAGAAATGCTTGAAATAGCAAAAAAGGTAAAACCCTATTCGATTAGTATAGTACCAGAAAAAAGAGAAGAATTAACAACCGAAGGTGGCCTGGATATCGTGAATATGCACAGTAAACTTTCTAGTATAATAGAGGAAATGCATAGCTCTAGCATAAAAGTCTCACTGTTTATCGATCCAAATATTGATCAACTAAAATATCTTGAAAAGCTAGGGACAAAACCTGACATAATAGAAATTCACACAGGGGATTACTGTGATAATCCATCAGAAAAAAAGTTACAGTTAATTACTAATGCTGCAGAGTACGTCAATAAATTAGGAATAGAATGCCACGCAGGACATGGCATAACTTATAAACACGCTAAGAAGATGACAAGAATACCTCACATCTCAGCTCTTAACATAGGCCACTATTTAATTAGCGAAGCTGTATTTTACGGCTTACACAGCGTAGTAAAAACAATGAAAATGACAATGTCTAACTAACTGCTGCTTTTTCCTTCTCATTTAAAATACTTAAAAGAGTTTGGCTTGCTTTAAATTTTACCCTTGTCTTTTTAGGAACAGTCATGATCTCACCACTTTGGGGGTTACGACATTGTTTTTCCTGACTGATAGCAGTAGAAAATGTTCCTATTCCATGCAAACGTATTTCACCTTTCCCATGCAGCTCATTCTTTATTATTTTAATAAACGCATCATGAATCTTGCTCAAATCAGATTTTGTTATATCTATATTCTGACTAGAACAATCTTCCTTTAATTGTTTTATTATATCTTCTTTACTCATAAATTACCTTAATATTGAAAAAATCACATAAATAGCATATTATGTTGACACCGATAGTCAACTAAATTCATCACAAAAATAGAGGATATCATACATTTTTGCAAATATTTGTATAATACTTACAAAAAAACACCCCTATAAAATAACTATCTCTTAGAAAATTGACACTTTTTCCGAGCTTTATGTTGACCATATTTCTTACGTTCAACAACACGTGAATCTCTAGTTAAGAACTCACCATTACGTAGTATAGAATGCAAATCTTGGCTTACACTACTTAAAGCTCTGCTTATTCCATGAGCTAGAGCACCTGCTTGACCAGATAGCCCTCCACCTTTTACAGTTGCAAATACATCGTATTTATCCAATGTGGAAGTTGCAACAAATGGCATTTTTACTATTTGGCACACTGACTCTCTTTTAAAATAAGAAATTAGATCGCCTTTTTTGTTAACACTAAATTTTCCACTCCCCGGCTTTATCCATACTCTTGCTACAGATTCTTTTCTTCGGCCTGTAGCATATAAACGACCAAGCGAATCAACTGCTGATTTAATTGTCTTTTCTGACCAATCATTGTTATTTATTGTAGAACTCTTCATTTTTACTCCATTACTTTTTATTTTTACGATTCAAAGAGGCAAAATCTATCTTTTCAGGTTGCTGTCCTTGATGCTTATGCTCTGAACCAGAATAAACATACAAATTTTCAAAGCGTCTACGTGCCATAGGGCCATCATCAAGCATCCTTTTCACTGCCATTTCTATTACACGCTCAGGAAATTTGCCATTTAAAATATTATCTGGAGTAGTTTTCTTCAAACCACCAGAATAACCTGTATGCTTATAGTAAATTTTATCTTTAAGCTTCTTCCCGGTGAAATGCACCTTTTCTGCGTTGATAATAATTACATTATCGCCACAATCCATATGAGGTGTATACTCAGGTTTATGCTTTCCACGTAATAGTGTCGCTACAAATGCTGCAAGCCTCCCTACCACTAATCCTTCTGCATCTATGACAAACCACTTTTTATTGATTTGTTTCTCCTTTAAGAAAAAAGTCTTCATTATTTGATCCAACAATAGTAAACTATGATATACTTAATTTCTCAATAGTGTCAACAATATTAGTTATTGATTATTAAAGTAATTTATGTTAGTAATTGAGCTGCGCAACCAATATGCATAGGAATTAGAATGTTTCGATTGATTATCACACTTGCGATCATTTTTAATACTATAAGTTGCTATGCAACCGATGTGGGAGAAGTGATAAGCAAAGCCATCAAAAATAGCTCAAAAATAAAGTCTCAATTTTACCAATATAAAAGCGCAGAAAAACACTATAAATCTTCTGGGTTAGCTGGATTTTTACCTGACATTAATTTGCAATACAATTTCGATAGTAACTTTAATCTTGATACATCTGAAAAAAAACTTACATTGCGCCAGAAATTAATCGATGGCGGTGGTACCTTTGCCACATTCAGTCGATCAAGCCATCTTCTCAAAGCAGAAAAGATGCGATTTCAGCAATTAAAACAAGAGCTTGCACTTAATGCTGTGAAAGCATATGTTAATGTTTTACAAAAGACAGAAATATTAAAGCTCAGAGAACATAAAGAACGCGTTTCTTTGGAACATTTGTCAGCTATGAAAAAACGCTTTTCCCTTGGAGAGGTAACCAATGCTGAAGTTTTGTTAGCAAAAGCAAAATTTTCGTCTTCTATATCCGAAAGAGTTGATGCTGAAGGTAAATTAAAGTTGGTAAATATTGCTTATTATCATTTGATTGGCGAAGATGCTGATGACCTTTCTGAAGCTAATGATAAACTACCTTCTGTTCCAGAGCTAAATGAATGTTTACAGTTAGTAAAAACCAATAATTTATCTCTAAAAGCAGCAGTTTATCAAAAAAGAGCAGCCGGAATGGAAGTGATTGCTGAAAGCTCCAAGTGGCTTCCTTCTTTAAATCTAAGTGCAAGCAAAAATTTTGGGGAGGATGGTATGAAGGTAGACAAACTATTAGAAAATGTTCATGTAGTTTTTACTCTTGATGTTCCAATCTTTAAGAGAGGAGTTAATGCTTTTGGTGTCAGTAAAGCTAAAATGGATGCAAAAAAATCTACCTACGATTATTATGAAACGGTAAAAAATATAGAACAAGCAGTTGTAAATGCTTGGAATAATGTGTTGACAGCAAAGGCCATTATCAAAGCAAGTCAAGAAGCGGAAAAAGCAGCAGCTCTAGCATTGGAAGGAGTTGAGCAAGAAGTAAACTTAAATTTAAAGAGTACATCTGACCTTTTGGACACTGAAGATGCATTATTTAAAGCACGTTCAGACTTAGTTGAAGCAAAAAGCAATTATGTGATTAGTGTTTACAACTTGCTTTTTATGATAAATAGTATAGACCTCTAAATTTAATGGTATTAGCACTATGCATGATGAACAAGGCAATCAATCTGTAAAAGATATCCTAGAAGATATAAAAAAAGCTATCTCGGGTAAAAACGCGAGTAACGATAAAGCAGAAATAAAGGATGAAAATGATGATGTGCTATACCTTGAGGAAGAGTATCCAGAAGAAATAGAAGAAGATGGCAAAAAAGAAAATAATGAAAAAGAGGACATTGATAATGATGACCAAAGTGAGGAAATGGCTTGCAACAATAACCAATTTAATGGCCATAGCTACAATTCAGAAGAAAAAAAAGATATTTATTTGTACGATAATATCCAAATGAGTAATAACAAAGCGAGTAATAGCGACTTACAAGCGCAAAATAACGATCATCTAATTTTAAAAGAGAATATGGAAGAGATCAAAGCGTTGCTTGGAAAAATGCAAAACGAATTACAGCATAAACAACAAAAAAAAGCGAACCTTACTGTTGAAGAATTAGTTACATCTCTTTTAAAACCTCAGCTCTCAGAATGGCTGAATAAATATCTACATGCACTGGTAAAAGAAGTAGTTGAAAAAGAGCTTAAAGATATAATCAATAATAAGTAGGGTATTAGCAATAAAAACTAGAGTAAAGACGGCTAGAGGCAGAAAACTATCTTCAACAAGGTGGCTACATCGTCATTTGAATGATCAGTATGTGCAAAAAACTAGCAAGGATGGTTATAGGTCACGCTCAGCATATAAGCTGGTAGAAATGGATAACAAATTTAAATTATTCCAAGAAGGGCAAAAAATTATTGATCTTGGTGCTTCTCCTGGTGGATGGTCACAAGTTGCATCTCAGAAAGGTGCAAATGTGGTTGCTCTTGACATAAAACCAATGAACGCAATTAATGGAGTAGAGTTTATACAATGTGATATTATCAATGAGTTTGAAATTTTAAGAGAAAAATTCAAGGATCAAAAATTTGATGTAATTTTATCTGACATGGCGCCCGAATCTTGTGGTTTAAAATCGTTGGATCATATCAGAATTATGCTTTTATGTGAGGCAGCGCTCAATTTTGCAAAGCATTTCTTGAGCCATGGTGGCACGTTTGTAGTAAAAATTTTCCAAGGAGAATCTGATAAAGATTTTTGTAACGAGCTAAAAAAAATGTTTAAAACAGTAAAATACTTTAAACCAAAGTCAAGTAGATCTGAATCTACAGAAATGTATTTGGTAAGTTTAGGCTTTATTGGCAGCAGACTTTCTATATAATATTAATCCAGGTAGCCCACAGAAACGAAAAAACTTCCTTGACAAACTCCGCCAGCCCCCTTATCATGAAACTGAAGCTATTGTATTTGCTTTCGCCAATCTGCAGATTAAAAGGTAAGGATTACTTAATGTATCGGCGTCTTATGTTCAATTTTTTGCAGTATATAGATACTGTATGTCTTTACAAAACTTCATCTACATCTAGATTTTTATCTAAATAAGCTGAACGCGCTTATAAAGCGTTACAAGACATCAAAAAATGCCAATACTCGACAGAGATAGTAAAAGACTAGCTAACTCGGGGATTCTTTGTCTTTTTTTCTGCTTGGTAAATTTCTTAAATATTTGCAGCGTAAATTAGTTGCAATTAAAAGCAGCTGAATTTCGCTTGTCAAGCGTTTAAAACATAAAAAACGCCAATATTTTAAAGCGGATAATAACCACGGGGCTTCTTTTGCCTTTTTTTCTGTTTAGTAAATTTCTTAAATATTTATAGCTAAACGACAACCGTCATCCCAGCGGGATCTGGAGATACCGCGGCGGTATGACGGTTCGTGGCGGCATGAAGATAAGCTTGTCATCCCGCTGCTTGTTAGCGGGATCTCTTGTTAGCGCCGCGGCGGTATGACGTAGGACTGCTGTCATTCTGCTACTTGTTAGCGGATGAGATACCGCGAATGAATCGCGGTATGACGGTTCGCGGTGGCATGATGTAGGACTGCTGTGACACCATTATAGAGTGAACCAGTGTTAGCTACTGGGATGACAGACAAGAAAATGTTTATGACTAATTTTTAGATCAAACATGGAATTTCGACAAACTTAACTTTTTTGTGAGACTGTTTAGCAATAATAAATAAATTGAGAGGAAAGGTTACAGCAATGGAAAAGAAAAAGTTTTTTGAAATAATAAATGAGGTAAGCAAGAGTGAAGGTTTAAATGAGAATAATTTACTTGAAAGAATAGGGAATAAGCTAAAAGGTGTAAACTCAGGAGTATATGACACTTATAACAAATTGAAGATAGGTAATACAAGTAAGACATTCAGTACATTTAACAAATTGAAGATAAATGAGATAAATAAGATGTTCCGTGTATCAGATTCATACAAAACTGTAAATTGTATGTTGTTACATCTTGCTGTGGAATGTAACAGTGTACCAATAGTAAAACTCCTACTAGCAAAGGGAGTAAAAGTTAATGAACCAATATATGAACTTGATGGAGCTAAGTCTCAATTAACTGCTTTGCACATTGCTGCTTTACATGGTCATCAAGAGATAGCTCAGCTTTTATTGAACAATAACGCAAATCCTTCACTAAAAGATAGTCAAGGCCGAACTCCAAGGGATATTGTCGGTGATGTAAAAGGTAAAAAGGCTATAATAGAAATGTTAGAGGAAGGAGAACAACGTTATGCTGAGGCAGGAGCTACGAGAAGACAAAATAGACAAGGCACTTTACCGCAGCCTAATAATAAAACTCCAGGAAATTTAGCTGTGAACGGAAATAACGCAACTGCTGCAGTGCAAGCATGTAATGCAAGAGATCAGGAAGAGAACAACGGAACTACACCAAACAACAGAAAAATCTATGTACAAGATGAGGATGAACAGACTTCTTCAAACTCAATCATTAATGAAAACAATATAAACAAAGTAGATGATACATTAGAAAGAGAACTGGCTATAAGAGAAAGAGATGCTGTGGAGCAAAAGTTGCAAGAGGCAGAACAACGATTTGCCAATAATCGGAAGCGCATAGAACAACCCGGTCATAATCAACATTCGGAACAATACGGTGCTACATATAATGGTGAACAGACCTTTTTAGATTCGACTATTGATGAAAGTAATAGTAGCGACAGTGGAATAAATACTTCCACAGAAGACATCGGTAAAGAGTTAGAAAAACACAATACACGAGATGAAAATGGAATGACTCCTTTACACCATGCTGCTGCAAATGGTGATGTAAAGACTGCAAAGTATCTAATAGATGATGGAGCAAATGTTGATGCACAAGATAAAGATGGACTGACCCCTTTACATTATGTTGCTACATATGGTTATGTAGAGATTGCAGAATATCTAATAGATAATGGAGCAGGTGTTGATGCACAAGATAAAGATGGCGTGACCCCTTTACACTATGCTGCTGCAAAAAGCGCTAAAGAATCAGTAAAACTTTTGATAAAACGTAAAGCAAATATTAATGCACAAGATAAAGATGGACATATCCCTTTATACTTTGCTGTTACAAATGACAATAAAGAATTAGCAAAACTTTTGATAAAATATGGAGCAGATCGCTCATTGATAAAGGATGAAGACCTAATAGATAGACTAAACAGTATGTGTGATCAGCCATCTGAGGTTGTACCTAGTACCTTTTCTCATTCCAAAACACACAACGCAACGGAAACTCCAGAAAAAGCAGAAAAGGTTGAAAAACGTAAAGCTAAGTTAAAAGAATTACGTACTCAGCTAAAGGATGAGCAGAAAAAGAATGAATTGCTAAAACAAAAAATACAAGATCTAGAAAGTAAAAATACAACACTTAATAGCGAATTAGAAGAAAACGAAAATAAGCATTCTAAAACAAAAGTGTTGTTAGAAAAAGCGCAAAAGGAACTAGCAGAATCAAAAAGTTGCATAGTTGGACATGAGACTAAGTTGAAACAATTCAATAAAGAGAATGAATCACTAACACAAAAAATAAAAAGTCTGGAGAATGAAAACACACCACTTGAGGGTGAACTGGGCAAAACTAAAACTAAAACAAATGAAGTGTCGCTAGAAAAAGCAGGAAAAAGACAAATGAGTTTCTTAAAAGTTGCTTCTGTGAATCTTGTAACTATGTTAACAGTAGGTGCTACTCTCAGTATTGCTTTCGACTTGTCTGTTCTACCAATAATTGTAGTTTTTGTAACATCTGCTGCATTGCTAGCTAGTTGCGTTACATACGCAATATCAAAACCCATCGCTCCTACCACTGAATTGAAAGAAGTGGATATTCAAGGTTCAGCACAACGGTGTTTGTAAAACTTAGCACCCACAGTTGTACGAACATTGCAATTTGCAGATGCAAGTAGCTGCACTGGAATCTATAACTAACCCAATAAAGGTTTCCCAGCAGTCCTACGTCATACCGCCGCGAACCGTCATACCGTCACGGTATCTCTTAGCATAGATCCCGCTAACAAGCAGCGGGATGACGAATTTGTTGTTTTTCAAATTGTAGGTAAACCTAAGCCACTTTAGCTATAGTAAAAAGTATTTGCAAGTTACACAGTAGTGTGAATTTTTTACTTTGGTAGTTTTTCATTGTCATTATAATCATAATAGTAGTTGAGTTTAATTGATATGAAAACTTTTACGAAAAATTTTAAAAATAACGAAAAAAAGCTAGAGGAGTTTAATAAGGAAATTGAAGATATAACAACTATAGCTCAAGATAAATTTGCACATGAACTTGAGAACATCGCATATGACAGTGTGCAGAAATTTCGCAGTCTGCTTGCTAAAGAGTTAAACTCCATCTTCAACAATATTCATTCTCAAAATGTTAATCTACTAAAATCTAGCCTAGTTGAATATGCTATAAGTTCAAATTTTATCAATAAAAAAGGAGAAACAGCTTTAATACGTTCTCTTCTTAATATATTCATACGATAAAGCACTCAGAGTTGTTGCTGCGCCAATCTAACTTAATGTTGAATGCAAGCTGTATAGCTAAAGTAAGTAAGATTTGCCCCACGCTGTCACGAGGTAAACCTTACTTATTCTAGCTATATCAAAAAGGAGGGTTATTATGTCAATAAGATCTACTTCACCAAGAATATCTGTGCAACGTAAATCTAAGCTTAAATCTTTTCCGGTTACTTTAGAAGAGGTTAAATCTTTTTTACGCATTGAGAACGACCAGGATGATAAGTTGATTTCAGATCTAATTTTTATGGCAACTGATTACGCTGAATGGCATATGGAAAAGTCACTGGTGAAACAAACATGGCAAGTTTCATATGAAGATTATGTACCTCGTAGGATCTATTTAAGCTATGGCCCTGTGAGTAAGATAGTATTGGCTACTGCAATGATGTCTAAAAATCAAGAGAAGAGAACACTTAAGTATTATTTTAGTGATGTAGGGGGCTACGTTGAGTTTTTCAATTGTTTGAATGCAATAAGAGTTGATGTTGTATACGAAGCTGGTTATGACAATGTTCCTGAGCAGATAAAACTAGGTATTATGCGGCATGTTTCTGCTCTTTACAAAAATCGTGAATCGGAGGTAAGTAGCCATTTATCTGAAGTGAAGAAGGTATATTCTCCGTTTCGCGAACCAAAGGTTGTGTTGTAGCTCTTTCTTGTCATCCAAACTGGGCTACTACGTCATACCGTTACGGATAGATCCCGCTAACAAGCAGCGGGATGACGAGGTATAAACCTTATCGTCATCCCGCCGCGGTATCTCTTAACATAGATCCCACTAACAAGCAGCGGGATGACGAGTTTCTATATATCTTTTGAGGGTTAATCATGAAAAAAATTCAAGCTATAAATGAGTTGTACAATAGCGTTTATGCAGCACTAAAAGCAAATTCTGATTTAAGGAAATATGTTACTAACATTTATGACTACTTACCTAAACAGGTCACCATTCCTTACTTGAGATTGCGCGCAGTGAATTATAGCAACCTGCATATGCTGTCCAATTTTGCTACAAAGGCAAGATTTTCATGCGACATATATACTTATCATATAGACAGTATGTTTGCCATTATAAGGCATATTAACTTGATACTTAAGAGCATTGAAGGTTTTAATAATGAGGCCATTTTAGAAAGTAATTGTGCTATGGATCAGCACGATGAAATTTTACATTCAACAATTAATTTTGATATTTTAATAAAAGGAGGTGATAATGAGCAAATTACAGCTAAAAATTAAAGATCATGACAATAATTTTATTGTGTTAAATAATATAAGGAACCTAAGGTTTACTTTGCGTAATAACAGAGAAGAGGTGAGAGATATTTCTTCTTTTGGCTGGAGAAAAGTATTGGACTCTGCTGGAAGCAGACACATTACAATAAAAATTAATGGAATTTTAGACTCTGTATTAGCTGATGAATTATTACGTAATTCTGCTATGCTAAACTCTAATAATGATTATGAAATTAGTTTTAATGCTAAGGAAAAGATAAGGCTTAGGTGTTCAGTTGAATTGTATGAGAGGTATTATGATCCTGTTACTTTTGACAGTTTTACTGTAGTTTTAACTAGTGCTGAAGTTGTAAACGCTTTTCATTAATGTTAATTTAATTTTTTCATATACAATAGTAACTGGTGAGAATTTTAACTAAATTAAAAAAAATCATGAACGACAAAGACCTTTTCGAGGAAGACGGTGATGATATTGAAGAAAATAACGATGATAAAAGAGAGAAAAGTTTAGAAAATGAAAATCAGCAAAATCAAGAAGAACAACACAAAGAGGAAGATAAGCAATACATAATACAGTATATTCAAGACTATTTGAAAGTTTTTGAGGATATTCTAAATCAGATCGATGAAGGAATTGATAATTCGGATAGTTACGAAAGGACTATGCAAATAAAGCGAAGCATAGACAGGCTCATAGAGACTTTATATAGTCAGGCTGCGTCTGAAGATATTGATGCAGAATTTGAAACCACAAAGCATACTCGCGATAAATCAGAATCTATGAAAAGAGTTAGAGAGAAGAGAAGAAAGCAAGTGATAGAAGAAGTATTAAGTAGCATGTTTGCCCAGCAACAAAAGGAGCTAATGAACGCTAAACACTTAAGTCATGGACATGAAACAGCAAAAGATGGGGATGTCCACGAAGCAAAGGAAAAAGTGAAGTCTTCAATCAGGGGAGTGTTGTTTTCGGTGATTGCTCATAGGATGGATCCAAGAAGGAGGGCAGGGGAAACTGCTGACGGTAACGAAAAGCAAGCTCATATATATGGCAGGGAAGCAGTTGGTGGAGCTTTAGGTGCATTGTTAAAAACGTTTTTAACAGCAGTTATTGCCGTTGTGCGTGAAATTGCTAAGCCACTTCAGAAACCGGAAACATCTTTTGCAAAACAAGTTGAAGAAAGCAGAAACGCAGATTCACAAAAGGGTCGATCTGTGTAGATTTCTCCTTGTAATAATCTTTCGATTCTACTGTCTGTTAATTCAAATTAGGGTTATAAAATTTTAGAAGCCAGCTCTTATATAACCAATTTATAGCAAGAAATTACGATACAAAAATCAGCGTCCGTTAGAAAATAAACATAACACAGGGTGATAGAGTTGCCCCTATCCATAAGCGTCAGTTAAGCTCAAAATTGTAAGCTTAAAATATGGTTGAATAATTATTAATAATAGTATATAATTATTAACGTTTTTCAGGCATTTTTGTTATGGGTGCGCCAAGTAAGCGTTTAGAATACAGTTGGTGAAAATCCAACTTAGGCAAAGTCTAGCCAACAGCCTAGAACAGACCATTATGCTGCGTGAGGTAACGAGCGTAGTAAAGCTAATGGAATGGACAACATAGGGTGCAATGAAAATTGACCTTACCCAGAAAAAGTGGAGAGAAAGTGTGGAATGTTTTTTACAAAAAGAATGATGCATCAAATTGTTCTGGAATGCAATAGTTAATAGTGACGTTGTTTGTTATAAAAAATTTCTATGTATTCAAATATTGCAGTTCTAGTTTGTTGAGCAGAGTGTTGTGAAGTATCAATAAGTATTTCTCTTTTCAATGAGCTAAAGAAGCTTTCTGCAACAGAATTGTCGTAACAACAGCCTTTATTACTCATCTATATTCTTTACAGCTAAGAGATATTGATACCCTTGCGCAGTATATTGTGAACCTTGGTCACTGTGCAGCAGTAGATTTTTAACAGGTTTACGCCTATTAATGGCCATTAATAAAGAGTTCATAACCAATTGTTTATTTATTGCACTACTCATTAACTACCATACGTGAGAATTATTGCTGCCAAATATAGCCATCCCTCCTTGGTTTTGATGTAAGTAATCCCATACTTTATTTGGTTGATCAACAATAAAGTTTTGATCTAGTATATTGGGAGCTACAGCTCTATTATCTGTTTGTTGTTTTTTAATTTTAAACTTTCTTTTCAGTATAGCCCTGATGTCATTTTTCTGCATAATACTTTGCACCGTTTTCAAATTGCAACTTTTACCCAAAGCCTTCAATTCAGCATGAATTTTAGGAGCTCCATATCTACATTTAGAAACTTGATATATTTTTTGAATAGCTTCGAGTAGCTCTTTATTTGCTGATTCTCTACTGCTTATTTTTCTTGTGGTCCACTTATAGTAGCCACTAGCAGAAAATCCTACATAATTCCTGTACTTTATAGCAGTTACTATATAAAAAAATATTTTACTCTTTTTGACTGGCCAGGGCTTTTTTTTAAATGTCTCTTTCCCTTGTTACTCTTGCTTTGTAAATCAAACCTCTCTTTGTCGTAAGGAGCCATGTTACCTCTACCTGGAAATGCATTTGCCGCTGACTTTTTTTCGTTGTGTTTCTTTATCCATTTTCCTAATAAACCACCCTTTATTCCTAAATCCTTTGCTATTTTTGTAATTGTTTGACCTGCCTTTCTTTGTTCATTTGCCAGTTTAACAGCTTCCAATTTGAATTCTGCTGTATATTCTCTTACCATTTCTAATCCTCCAAAATTTTATTTTACCCAAAAAAACTCTTTTCTTTCTCTCCACTTTTTCTGGGTAAGGTCACTACTGCTATTCCACGTCAAGAACAACCATAAGTTCATTAGGGTTCACATAACCTAAAGCATTTTTTGCTTGCTCATCAAGCAGATCTAAATCTAAGCTTTTTTCATATAAGCCAAATACTTTGTTGTCCAACTTTTCCTTTTCAGAAGAGACATCCTTTAGCAAAAGTTTATTGTACTCGATTTCTTTTTTTAAATCGATTAACGTCAATAAGCCACGTTTACCTGTAATTGTGCTAATGCTGAAATATAATGTAAGGGAAGAAATGAGTAAGGCTGCGCTTAAACACAGTAACTTTTGCTTCTTTTTAGATATAAGCACCGTACTTTCACATATAAAAAATATATAACATGAAAAGGTGAACAAAAAGCTAAGAACCTTGACGCGCTTTACACCTTGGCTTTACCTTATTTATAATGTAAATCTTACCACCCCTTTTCACAACTTTACAATTTTTATCTCTGTTACGATGAGATTTTAGCGACCCTTTGACTTTCATATCTATAGTAAGAATTAAATTACTTTACATTATAATCACTTATCAAGAGTTAGTCAATTGATAACATTTTATTAAAATATTGTATAATTGTTGCTGATACTTCTTCGATCGACTTTTGCGTGACATCGATAATTGGCCAGTTATTCTGTTTAAAGAGCTCCTCTGCTTCTTTAATTTCCTTTTCTACTTTCTCAGGGTTAGCATATATATTATTATCTTCGTTGTTAATTGAAGTAAGTCTATTTTTGCGTATTTCTATTAGCCTACTTACGTCTATTGTTACCCCTATCGTTAGTTTATTTTTTAATTTTGCCAAGTCAACATAAAAGGGTACTCCACTAACAAAAGGAATATTTGCAACTTTATAGCCTCGGTAAGCTAAATACGTACTGGTGGGAGATTTTGATGTACGTGAAACTCCAACCAAAATTATATCTGCTTTATCAATATCTTGAATATTTTGTCCATCATCATGATTAATAGTGTAGTTTATTGCCTCAATGCGCTGAAAATATTCGTTATTTATCTCAGTATGCAAGTCAAGCTTTTCGTCTTTTTCAATTTCAAGATAGGACGAAATTTCTCTAATAATATGTGATAATATTGCTCTATAGGGAATTTTCAACTTTATACAGTTATCTTTTAAATATTTTCTTAGCCCATCATCAGTAATAGTGCATATAACAAAATTATGCTCATCACTTTTCCTATTAATTTCCTCCAGAATTTTGTCAATCTGCTCCTCTTTTTTCACAAAAGACCAAACATATTCGATCGTTTCTATAGAACGAAAGTGTTTCAGAGCTGATTTTGCAACTGATATAACAGTTTCACCACTTGAATCTGATACTAAGTGTAGATTAAGCTTTTTAAGGGTCATATACTAAAAATAATAGCTAGCAATCTGCTACTGAAATTATGCTAATTTGTTGACCTACGTAAATATAGAAAAACTATCCTGTTGATAAAACTCAAACTAATTGGTAAATTCTTAACACAATTATTCTCAAAACGAATGTTTTTATTAAAGCCTACAAATTTCTCTTATTTTTCTAAGAAAGCTCTACCTTGGCTTGGGGTTATTTGTTTCGCATGTTTTTTAATTGGAATGTCTTTGGCGTTATTCTTCTCTCCAGAAGATTATAAACAAGGAGAAATTGTACGAATCATGTACATTCATGTGCCTTCTGCATGGCTTGCTCTTGGAATATATGGATTAATTGCATCACTTGGTTTCATTTCATTGGTATGGAACAATAGCATTGCTAGTGTCTTGGCACATGCTGCTGCTCCTGCAGGGACAGTCTTTTCGGCAATATGCTTAATCACAGGCAGCATCTGGGGAAAAGGAACCTGGGGCACTTGGTGGGTATGGGATGCAAGGCTTACTTCAATGCTGATTTTATTTTTCCTATATGTTGGCTACCTTTCATTGTGGAGCGCTTTTGATAATGAAGCGAGGGCAGAAAAATCAGCAGCAGTATTTGCCATCTTTAGTGCTATAAATATTCCTATAGTAAAATTTTCCGTGAATTTATGGTCCACTCTCCATCAGCCAGCAAGCATTTTGAGAAAAGGTGGAATAGCAATAGAAAGTTCCCTGCTGTTGCCACTGGTTGCAATGTTTATGTTTTGTGCCACATTTTTTTTAGTAGTGTGGATACTGTATTCACTTTACTTAATTAATTTATATAAGATAAAGAGAGAAATCAGTATGCGGTATTAGGCCGAGAGATGAAAATAGAACACACCACATCACCAAGTAGCAAAGACATTGAATTCCTACTCAAAAAGATTAATGAAGAAACCGTTGATAAAGGTACGTGTAACCCATTTGCTTTTTTTATTCGCGATGATACTGAACAAATTATTGCAGGTTGTAGCGGTTTTGTTATCTATGGTTCAATTTACACTGACTTGCTTTGGGTGCACTCTGATTATAGAAGAAAAGGTATGGGAAAGCAGCTAATGGAAGAAGTTCATGATTATGGTCGTGAGATGCACTGTAAAATAGCAACCGTTGCAACCATGAATTTTCAAAAAGCGAAAGTATTTTATGAAAAGCTTGGGTATAAGTGTGATCTTGTACGTCCAGGGTATGTTAACATGTATATTTTTGAAGAAAGTGTTGTGAGATGCACTGTAAAATAGCAACCGTTGCAACCATGAACTCTAAAATATTTAAGGAGCCTACCAGTATCTTTAAGGTAAATGTTCATGTGATTCCGCAGAATAATTCTGTTTTTTGATTCTATCTGTCCATTTATCATTTTCTATATCTTGTTTGTTGGTTGCTTTTTTTTCTTGCTCAACAATTGCCTTATCTATCTCCTTATGAATTGCATCAATTGCATTAATTGCATTTTTTTCTTTGTATACTTCGCTTTTCCCTTCAATAATTAACTTAATAAAAGTATTTACAACAGACTGCACTTGATTATGATTAATATGGCCTCTTATCAAAGAAGGTAAAGAGTTTAATTCCATCAATACTTCTAATGCTGTTTTATCTTGAGTGGAAAGCCCTAAATTATCTGCTACTTCACTTATTAATAACTCTCTATTTTCTTTATTATCTTCCAATTTAGCATAATCACTCAATAGATCCATAACTGTAGATACTCTGACTTCAACAAGATCATTAACATCTTCTAGAGCAAGTCCTAACCCCAAGAACCTCTCTCTGAGATTTTCGCTTAAAAGATTGATAAATTCTTCATTTGCATCTGATCCTGTGGTTGATATTGTACCATCTAAATAGTTACTTTGAGCACCGAAGCCATGCTCTATTTGTATTTTTGTCTCAGGTTTAAATCCTAATTTTGCACAGAATTTCTGAAAATATTCTTTAATAATGTCAAACAAGCTCTTGCCATTATCTTTATAATTTTTTAACTCTTTAGGAATAGTAAGTGACAATTTACCATCTCTGTATGTTACAAAGTCTTCACCATTGTGAGATTCAATTGTAAATTCCAATGAACTAGACAGATTACATATCTTATCGCCATGCATAACTTGATTTTTAACAGAGAGTATTGGTAGCCTCATATCAGATCTAATTCTCACATTATTTTGGTTAGCACAATCAATGTTTATTACTTTTTTAGGATTTTCTACTATGAACGACTGTCCAAGTGCAAGTTGGGTTTGTATAAATGGAGCAGCCTCATACCCTGCTTGATTACAATTGGTAACTAGCTCTTCTAAAATAGCATCACTTGGAACTTCTGCCCCAGCGTATCTGAACATTTTTTTGAAAACTTCTTTTGCAAAGGAACGGTAATCCTTGTTTTCATCTTTCTCTGTTGGTAATAGATGGATATACCTTTGGCCAGCATTGTAAAATTCTTCAAATTCTTTCTTATATGAATCGGTTTTTTGATGATTGGCAGTTTTGGAATTTTCACAGTGATTTTTCCATAGCTCACCCAATGCATTACTTACAAGCTCTTTCTCAATATCTTCGAGTACTGAAGCAACAAAAGCTTTGCCATGATCCGTATCTATTTCTCTTGTTCCTTTTTTGTTAAATATTTCGTCATTATATATATCATCACTATTAAAAAGTTCGCTTTTGCGGTGCTTAGCTCCTTCCTTAAATGCAATAATAAGATTTTTATCTATTTCTTTTCCGTTAATAATAAAATTCATCCTTTGAAAATCTAAGAACATTGTTTCACCGGAATTCGCTAATTTATTATCTTGATCTGCTCTTAATTTACTAAAATTGAACTCTTTAGCTGTGGCCTTTAATCTAACTACTGGACTCTTATTATTTTTTCCTTTTGTCTCTTTCATAAATAACACCTTACTGTAAATATGCTGTAAGTTATATCATATAATGATGAATAATTTGGTAATATATTAAGAAAATCGACAGTATATTTCTTTATTTAAGGGGTGTAGGAAAGGCGTAGATTTCTCTTTCCATTTGTAGCGTACTGCATTAATATTTATGTATTAATCTAGAAAATAATGATGAATAACATTGTAATTGTTGGTCTGCAATGGGGTGACGAAGGCAAGGGTAAAATAGTAGATTATCTTTCTGAGAATGCAGATGTAGTTGTGAGATTTCAGGGAGGAAATAATGCAGGGCACACTATAGTAGTAGATGATGAGGTTTATAAATTAAATTTACTGCCCTCTGCTGTTTTGAGGCCAGGCAAAATATCTATCATAGGAAATGGCGTTGCTCTTGATCCACACGCTCTAATCTCAGAAATAGAGTCATTGAAAGTTAAAGGAGTAGACGTAAACTATAACAACTTGATGGTATCCGAGAGCTGTCCATTAATACTTAGCATACATAAGGACAAGGAAAAGCTATTTGAAGATTTAAATGGAAATCACAAAATTGGTACAACAAACAAAGGGATAGGGCCATGTTATGAAGATAAAGTTGGAAGGAGAGCTATACGCCTTTGTGACTTAGAAAACGCAGATGAGCTCAATAAAAGAGTGGATACTCTTTTGAATTACCACAATGCTATCAGGAAAGGCCTTAACTACCAGGTGGTTAAAAAAGAAGAAATATTAAAGGAAATTCAAGAGATTTCAGAAAAAATTCTTTCATATAAAAAACCTGTGTGGAAGATATTAAATGACTTGATGAAAGAAGGTAAGAAAATAATATTTGAAGGTGCCCAAGGCGCATTTTTAGATATCGACCACGGAACTTACCCTTTTGTTACTTCAAGTAATACTGTAGCATCGCAAGCAATAACAGGCTCAGGGTTATCCTCCAATGCTTACATTATTGGTGTGGTAAAAGCTTATACAACAAGAGTGGGCAATGGCCCATTTCCTACTGAGCAGAAAAATGAAGTAGGAGATAGCTTGTTTACTATAGGTAAGGAACTTGGAACAGTGAGCAATAGAAGAAGGCGTTGCGGATGGTTCGATGCAGTTTTAGTGCGCCAGGCCGTACAACTCTCTGGAGTTTCAAGCATTGTATTAACAAAATTAGATGTGCTTAATTCTTTTGATACAATTAAAATATGCACTGGTTACAAGTATAGCGGAAAAATGTATGATTATTTACCCGCATCGCATTCAATACAAGGGGAATTAGAGCCAATATATGAAGAGTTTCCTGGCTGGAAAGAAAACACTCAAGGTAAAAGGTCGATTGAAACATTGCCTATCAATTTAATAAAATATATAGAAGGGTTAGAAAAATTAATAGGTGTACCAATTCATCTAATCTCAACTAGTCCAAAGAGAGAGGATGTTATTAAGCTTAAAGATTTCTGAAAACGTCTTTGTATCTTAGAGCCTGTACGTAATCTCAAAAAAGAGATAAAGTGAGAGGATAAAGTATATAAAGTAGGATATGCGAAGTTTATAACCAAGTGACATAAGTCGAGAAAAGTTTGAGATTATTGTAGCAGATCTGGAATCTTGCAGAAAGAAGACAAAACCAAGAACACTTGATTTACATGATGTATTTTGTGGAGTGTTATACGTGTTAAAAAGTGGTTGCCAGTGGAGAATGGTATCAAAAGAGTTCCCAAAATGGCGCAATTGTTACGACTATTTTAAGAAGTGGAGTGAAAAACCAGATGCAAATAAAGAAAGTGTTCTGGAGCTGGTATTAAAAAAAAATAATTGCGACAAAACAATGGTCGGAAAAGCTTCTGCATAATTGATGCACAGAGTATAAAAAATGCAGATACTGCTGAAGCTATGATGCAGGCAAGAAGATTTCAGGGCCGTATTGCAGTAGATACGCAAGCATGCAATTTATACAACAACAGCAGAGATAACTGACCGTAGCAGTGCTGTGAGAATGGTCGAAAATGCAAAAGAAAACCTCTCGGGAGTTAAAAATGTACTGGTTGATGCAGGCTATACTGGAGAGAATTTTGCAACTCAAATAAAAACGATTATTGGTGCAACCGTTGAAGTGATCAAAAGAAATGAATTATGTTCCTTTGTTGTATTGCCCAAAAGATGGGTTGTGGAGTGATCTTTTGCTTGGTTAGAAAAATGTAGAAGATTGTGGAAAAATTGTGAGCGAAAACTCAATACTAGCCTACAAATGGTCGTTCTGGCTTTCACTACCTTACTTCTGAAAAAATTATGAACAGGCTCTTACTAACTCTTATCTAATAAAAAAAATACTTGTGTAACTTCGAATAGTCTATTATGCAAGACAGCAGTATAAACATGTAGTAAGAAATGTATAATGAAAAATAAAAGCTCAAGTTTAACACTTGCAGTTATTTTTACACAATTAAGTAATCATAAAAGTTAGTGTAGGACGAGGTTATACAGTTTGATTTCTTTTAATATATGTTAATTGGTATAATATAAATATAGTTAAGGAGGCGTATTATGACTGGAAGTTTGGCTAAGGAAGAAAAAACAGCAGAGGCAGGAAAAACAAGTAATCAGTCAGAGAATTATGATGTTGAATCAGTTATAAGGGTAGCATCATGTGCTTGGAATGCAATACATTGCTTGTTGGCATTTTATGAATACGATATATATTCGTCATGGCTTGAATCGCATTTTACATCCCTCAAGGACTGTATCAATAAAATGGAAAAAGACAATTCTTTCACTAAGGACTCTGCTATAATAAAGTTCTGCCGCTCAATTGCAGAAAATAATAAATTATACAAAGAGTTAAAAAATTTAAATAATCCTGCTGAAAAATTTTCTCAATTAGAGAAGATAATAACAGGCTTTAAACTAAAAGACCTAGGAGACAAGGTAAGCTTCTTAATGCTTTTGAAAGAAGAAAGTGACTTCACTGCTATACAGAAGGCTTATAGAGATGAGTGGAGTTTTTATGACCTAATAAATGATAGAGATTTTAAAAAAACGTACATAGATAAAGCAGTAACAGAGTCTGCTAATAAGAGCTTTAAGAAAGATATAGATAAATGCATAAAGTTGGCAGAGCAGGGAAAAAAAGCTGCAAGTAAATATCTTGGAAGGAAAGGCGTAGAGCTTCAAGCTTATTACACAGAAACTGATAACGCTTATAGAGTTTTGAATATCAACTCTATTAATTACAATAGAAGTGAGCCAACCAGGATTAGTGACATTTTACAGCAAGAGAAAGATATTAAAGAGCTGAATATCTATTGCAATAAAAAACATGAAATACACGCTCATCGGAAAGGTAAGGAAAGATATTATGAATTTAAAGAGGGCGCATATTATGAAATGAAAAGCACTTGGCCTGTAAAGGATGGATCCGAAATGTGTACCATGATTATGAATGTGAGTAGCGATGGCATAACTGAAGTACTAAAATTTAATGATGAAGATTTTGTGCTATCGGATGAGA
Organism: Wolbachia endosymbiont of Rhagoletis cerasi; assembly: GCF_018454475.1. Classification (NCBI taxonomy): domain Bacteria; kingdom Pseudomonadati; phylum Pseudomonadota; class Alphaproteobacteria; order Rickettsiales; family Anaplasmataceae; genus Wolbachia; species Wolbachia endosymbiont of Rhagoletis cerasi. The sequence goes on from NZ_JADCNC010000001.1 coordinate 104,379, forward strand.
TCTTAGAATTAATAAAGCAAAACGATGAATTATATATTCAAGGTCTCTCCTTATATGATGCTGTACTAGAAAAAGGTAAGGCTGCTGATGTTGTACCTACTGCTAATAATAATTTTCAAAATGAGTCTATAGCGGCCTATCGCGAGGAACCAGAGGGGGAATTAGACCCTAAAGTTGATGCTGACAATAGCCTTCCTCCTTCTATTAATAGCAATGCATCAACTCAAACAGAAGTTGCTTCACAACAAATCGAAACTAAAACGGAAGTCAATTTACAGCACACTGGAACTCAGACAGAATTTGCTTCACAACAAATGGATGAATTGATTTTAAATAATCAGATGCTGTCCGAAAAAAACGTTGAATTGAAGCAAGAAATGTCAAATTTGAAAAAAGAAGCTGTTGAATTGAAGCAAGAAATAGAAGCAGGGTTGCAAGTGATAAATAAAAAGCACCATGAATTAATACAAGAAAATCAGCGACTACAGGAGAAACTAGAAACAACCCAAGCAGAAGCTAATCAAACAATTGTAAAGTTAGAGAAGCAGAATAGCAATTTACAAGACAGGTTTGAAAAAGAGGAGCAAAAAAACACGGAATTGCAAACTGAACTGGCACAAAAAAATGAAGAATTAGCAGGTGTGTTAAAAGAGCTACAAGGGAAAGCACAAGAACTTAAAGGTGTATATGAAGAAAAAAGAAAGCTAAAGGAAGAGCTGAAAATTGTTAATGCAGGAAAGAAGAATTTGGAAAAAGAGCTAAATCAAGCACGAGAAGATGCGGAACAGATAATGGTTGAACGACGCCAGCAGAAAGAGCGCTTGAAAGATCAGCTAAGAGAATTAGATCAGGAATATAAGGTACAAGTAGAAATTGAGCAAAAGATTAAAGAATCAGATAGGCAGGATAGCAATTTACAAGATACACTTGGAGAAGAGAGACTAAAACTCAACATTGAAGAGCTAGAAAACGAGTACGAGGAATTTCCAGGAGATAAGGTGCTTACACTTGAACTCACTAAAGATGAAGATAAAGTCGAAGAGTTAAGAAACGAGCTAGAGCGTGAGAAAGAAAAGTGTAAACAATTATTAGAAGAAGAAAATGAATGGGGTGATGAATTGGTAGGAATGCTTGATGGACTGGAAGAAAAAATTCGTGCTGATGAACAAAGGAGCTTCAACAATCAATTAACGGGAGAAATTTCTAATGAGTCTGGTAATGCTCCACGACAGAAGAAAAGGTTATCCAAATCTTCAAGCGTTGATAATGAGTCTTATGTTCCACTGAGAGAGAAGACAACATTACTCAGATCTTTAAGCGTTGATAGTGGACTTGATAGCGATGAAGAAAATTGTGATAATGATTTATCTTTCAACATAAGTCCTATAAGTTCTATTGAGAAGGTGGCAGAGAGTAGAAACGTAGGTAGGGTATCATTGTGAAGATGGTTGGGGTTAAGTTGCAACTTAAGTGGGGCGCAAAAGGTCTTTTGTGTTGATAATAATTTAAAATCTATAGTAGACTAAAAAAGATTATTAAATTATAATATAACATATGATAAAAGACGAGAAATCGAAAACAATTTTTGAAGTGGAAGGGGCAGTAACTGCTTTACTACCTGCAGCAGAATTTAGAGTGAAACTGGACAATGAACATGAGATTATCTGTCATGTATCAGGGAAAGTGAGAAGAAGTAAAATACGCATCATTATAGGGGATAGGGTGTTAGTTGAGATGAGCATTTACGATAGGAATGCGAGAAAGGGTAGGATCATTAGAAGGCTTAAAGGTACAAGTGACAGAACGATCTCTAAATAATCTTATTCTTGCTTCATCATCGAAAAGGCGTATAGCTTTACTAAAACAAATAAACATTGAGCCAGGTTTAATTTTGCCAGCAGATATAGATGAAGCCCCTTTAAAAAAGGAACTTCCAAAGGATTACTCAATCCGTATGGCAAAAAGTAAAGCGGAGAAAATACAAAGCTCAAATCCAAATTACTTTGTGCTTGGTGTTGATACAGTTGTTGCTTGTGGTAGAAGGATATTGCTCAAAGCTGAAAACGTTGAGCAAGCAGAAAAATGTATCCGCTTGTTATCAGGAAGAAGGCATAGAGTATACACCAGTGTATGTCTATTAACTCCCGATCAATCTAAACAACATATCAGGACTGTGGTTACAATAGTGAAATTTAAACGTCTCAGTGAACAAGAAATTAAGTATTATTTAGCATCAGAAGAGTGGAAAAATAGGGCGGGGGGATGCAATATACAAGGCCTAGCTGGAGTGTTCGTATTGTTCTTACGCGGCTCCTACTCTTCCGTTATAGGGTTACCATTACATGAAACCTATTGTTTGCTAAGCAATTATTTTAACTTCAATTTATATTGAAATACCTTTATTAGTATCTTTTTTTTGTTGTGACTCAGCAACCTGTTTAGCCCAATCTAGTGGTCTTTTATTTCTGTTAGCTAATGCAATTCTATTGCGATCATAACCATCAGTGTGTTCTGTTAAAGTATCTCCTCTTTCTTCTTCTATTACTCCAGCTTTCAGTTGTGCTTCATCTTTCTCTAGTAATTTATATAGTTCGCTATTTTTATCTACGGTTGGATTAGTGTCAGCATTTTCTCGTTCTGCCACTGTTTTTACATCTGTTGAGCTGTCTTTTAGCAACCCGGCTGCTAATAAATGTTCTTTGGTTTGTTCACTAATTCCTCTTTGATCCACTGGTTTTAGTGGAAACTTCTGAGTTTCTTTATCCAACTTACTGGTAAATTCCGTAAGTAGAGTATCATCTCTTTGTCCAACATTCATTAGGCTCGCTTTTAACTGTCCAGGATTTACTTGAGATCGTTCATTATTGTCATGAGTTGGAGATGAATAGCCCGAATCGTTTGCTTTTATGTCTGTTGAGCTGTCTTTTAGCAACCCAACTTCTCTCAAGCGTTTTTTAGTTTCTTCGCTAATCTGACTCTGATCAGCTGGTTTTAACCCGAGATTTTCTTGACCTAATGTATTTTTAAGTTCTTCAAATAGAGTTAGATTACTTTGTCTAATATGTTCTTCTAATTTCCTTCCTACCTGTTTTAAATCTGTTTGAGATTTACTATCACTATTAGTTGGAGATATATAGCCTGAATCACTTATACTATTTGGTGTTGAAGCAGAGACACTAATAGTTGGACCTTCCACTATTTTTACATCTGCTAAATCGTCTTTTTGCAATCCATCTTCTTTATCTTGTGACAGTTTATCAGTAGGATCAACTTGCCTTAATCCTCTATTATCCTGCTGTGATCTATCTCTGATTTCTTTAAGAAGATTTTCAGGTGGAGTTTGATCACTTTGTTCAATGTTCTCTAAGCTCTTCTTTAACTGTTCAGGATTTACTTGAGATTGTTCATTATTGTCATGAGTTGGAGATGAATAGCCCGAGTCACTTTTATTATTGAGTGCTGTAGCAGAGAGCGGCTGTTCACTTTCTTTCCACTTAGCATCACTAGCATCTTGGTTATCACTGTTATCTGGAGAAGATGAATAAGGAATTATGTCCTTTAATGTCTCTAACGGTGATGGGTTATTTTTTCTACTTCCTGCAATTGATGCTTTTCTATCATCAACATCAATGTGCCGTAAGTTGTTTTTCTTGAAATTTCTGATGTCTTGTAACAGATCGCCTTTGCTATTTCCTTCTTGTTGCTGGGTTTTAGGTTGTTGCTGATCATTAGGTGTTTGCTCACTTCTATCTGGTTTTTGGCTTCCAGGTACAGCATGTCCAAATGTAGGATTGTCATACCGTTCATCTTCTTGCCTATTATCTTGATTGTGGCTTACAGACTTGGTGAAAGTAGAACTATCTGAAGAATCAGAAGTTGCACCTTTTTGCTGATTATTAGGTGTTTGCTCATTTTCGCGCAAGTCATCTGGTTTTTGGCTTCCAGATTTGGCTCCCCCTTGCTCATCGAAAACACCTTTTTTAGGTGGTAGTAAACTAGTTCTAGGTGGAAGTGGCGGAGGAGTTTTTTTGTTCTGAGGATTCTCCTCAAAAAGCGATTGTAGGTTATAAACTTGACCTCCCGAATTTGCTTCTCGTGCTGCTTGTCTAAGCTCACGCTTTTCTTTAGCCTCCTGAGAATTAATTTTATCGTCAAAATCTTTTCCAATTCCGCTATCGTAAGACTGCCTTCTGCTGTTAGATTGTGGTCCAAAATGTGAATGGTGATCTTCTTTTTTTCGAGTTATATCAGTAGCTTGAACGCTAACATCTCTATTAACATCAATTCTTGTTGTAGTTTCAGATGATAGCTCGTTACTGTCTTTATTATGTTGCACCTCATTCACTTTTCCTTTTTCCCTGAATTCTATTTCATGCAAGAATAAACCACCTATTTTTACGTCTTTATTTGCTTTTAGCTGATCTTCAGTAACGCCATTACCTTCAATAAGTTCTACACCATCTTTATCAATATTGATTTTGATAGTACACTTTTCCCCATTCACATACCAATTTAGCGTCATTTCATATGAACCATCGGTTACGACATAATGTCTTACTTTTCTCTTTTCTTTCCCTTCACCTTCCTCGGCAACAAAACCGTGCATTCCGCTCTTTCCATCACTATGCAACGTTGAAAACCCCGAGATTCCATTCTTCTGACAAAAATCACTGTTTAAAAATTCGCTGATTTTAAACTCTTTTTTGTTATCTCCCAGCGTAATACTTGCGTGATTACCGTATATTGAAACTCCTGCAACATCATCAACATACTCTTTCAACCTTTCTTTAACTTCACTTTCAAGGTCTTGTCTAGCTGTCTTTATCTTGTCGCATTTCTGAAGAATAACTCCATATGCTTTATCTTTGTTTTCTTCTTCGTCCCAATTCCAGTTGGCGTGTTTTGTTAAAAACTTTACTGTGTTAAAATCAACTCTAGCATTATAAATTGGGTCGTCTTCCTTTCTTATTTTATCAAATAAAGGAAAAATTTCTTGAATGCGCTCATTATAAATGTGTTCTTGTTGTGTATCGTTAGTGCCCATATATCCCTCACTAATAACCCTCTGCCTTTAGTTCTAGCTAATACTAGCTAATATAATTATCACAAGCATTGGTTGAATTTTTATTAAGGAAGGTTGTGTTACTAATGTGATGACACAAGCTATTTTATGGTAACATCAAACGATTTAAGTTGTCATTCCAGTCTGGAATCCAGCCTTTCACGAACCCCATCAAAAATGTTGTGTTTTAACATAAGATTAGCTACTTTTATGCTCACTAACTTAGTGCCAATCAAGATTCCTGGATCCCAGTGTCTGGGCACTGGGATGACATCCTTCTTGGCGGAAATCACTTTTATATCACAACAGCTGCATAGCCTAAATTGCTTTAGCTATAGCTCTGTTTTTGCAACTTCAAATATCTGCTACTCATAGTAAACACTTCTGGATCTTGAGAGGTTAGCTTGAGTATAGCGAGTATGTTGATAAACAACAAAGCAGCAATCGAGATATCAGCAACATCCCATAGCAACCGGACTTTACCTATCGCACCAAGCGGAATGATCATGGTAAAAATTACAATCCAGATTTTAGTGTATTTATTATCCATAGACACATAGCGTATTGTCTGTTTTGAGCAAAAAAACCAAGTAAAAATAGTAGTAAAAGCAAAACAAAACATTATGGCCATAATTAAATAGTCAATATAAGGCCAATTCATTGCCTTTCTAAAAGCAAATATGCACATGTTAGTGCTCTCTAAATCAGTGACCCAAGAATCTGTGACAAGCAGTACCATTGTTGTAATAAACACTATAAACGCAACTATAAAAGGCGATATTATCGTAATTAGACTCTGCTCAATAATAAATTTATTATTATTTTTCTTAGGAACAATTGAAGAATGTACGATTCCTTCAAGGCCAAGCCCTATATCTGTTGCAAAAATACCTCGCAAAGTTCCAACTTGAATAATAGTCAACATTTCTAAAATCAAACCTAGAGATAAACCAGAGTTAAAGCTACTAGTTGTAAAAAAACTGCTTGTTATTAGTTTTAGAGAAGGAAGAATATTTTCACTAAATTTAAATAATATGATACCGCAAAGTGTGAGGTAACTTACCGTCATTATCGGTATCATAGCCGATATAAAAATTTTAATTTTTTTTAAGCTGAGAGCTGCAACAACAAAAAATATTATGGCCATTACAATGCCACCAATGACTACAGGCACATCTATCATGTTAAGTGGTATTGATAGAGAATTTACCTGAACAAGGTTACCAACTGTTATTGAAACCATTATCATAACAACTAGAAACACAATTGTAGCTTTTCTAGAGTTAAATGCATCAGCCATGTAGGCTACAGGGCCACCTATAAACCGTCCGTTCTTTTCCTTTCTGGTTTTTATACTTAGATAACAAGTGACATATTTTATCACAGAAGTGATAACAATAATTATCGCCATCCACAAAATAGAGCCCGGTCCTCCGGTTTTTAGAGCAACAGCAGTTCCTGAAATATTTCCTACTCCTAAATTTCCCCCTAAAATTGTAAACAGAGCGGCTATAGAAGAAAATTTATTTTCTCCTTTTTTAGCTCCAAGGAGTGAAAGGGCGTATGGTAATCTAAATACCTGTAGCCATTTTAGTTTAATCGATAGGTAAACACCAGCAACTAGCATGAGTAATATTGTTGGCAGTAATAAAACAAACTTTACTGTATCCATCTGTAAAAGTGAGATTTTTATTTGAGTATACAACAAAAATTGAAAATACCTAACCTATTTTCTATGTATGACTTCGTTTCCGTCATTCTAGAAACCTTTTCTTGTCATCCAAGTAGCGTGACACATAACTGTACGAACATTGTAATATGGTACAATGTTAAGACGATGTCATTCCAGTGCTTGACACTGGAATCCAGCTTTTAATGCAACCCCTCACCAAAAATATTGTGTTTTAACATAAGGTTAGCTACTTTTATACTCACCAACTTAGTGTCCAATCTGGATCCCAGTGTCTGGGCACTGGGATGACATCTTTTTTCTTGGTACAAATTACTCTTATATCTCAATGTTCGTACAGTTAGTGCGTGACACTGGGATCTAAATTTTTTATGCGAAACCATTATGTTTATATACTTGTAGGCCCAAGTTCCTCACATAGTGAACAAAAAAGTAAATGAGATTCCAGTGTCACGCGCTGGAATGACACCTACCCCATGAGAACTCTATTTTTCATACCACTCATTTATAAGTTTATTGATATCAGAATCTATAAAATCCTTTAATGGTTGCCTGATTTTTATCTCAACATTTTTAGGGATGCACCTATCTTTACATATCGCATAATTTATATGGAAGTTAAGGTCAATATACCCTTGATTTAAAAATATATTCATCTTAAAGGGAAATAATACCATATCCTCATATACGTTACTTACAAACGTCTCTCTCCCTACTTTATCTTTATGTTCCTTTGGAATAGGCCAGTGAATATTTATATCTGATGCATTACCTTTGCAACTAATAGACGTGGGAAGGCCAAAATCTCCAGGATCTTTATAATATATGTGCCAGCCTGGTTCTACTGTAACCTTTATTGCACCTTTAAGAGTGAAGCTTGCTTCATTTATCTCGCCAATAAGCAAATCAAATTTTGCAATTTCCTCGTCAGCATATAGTTGAGTGCAAGAAAAAAATAAAAACAATATTAAATATATATGTATTTTCATTAAGGTAAATTTCTCCTTTTATAGAGAAAGTAATTTAGATTTTAATTATTATATTTAATAGTATTATATAGATTATTTATTAATATAGCATTATGCTATAGCTAAACTGACTTACGACAATCTGAAAAACGACAAATTCGTCATTCCGCTACTTGTTAGCGGAATCTATGCCGAGATACCGCGAATGAATCCACAACTGTACGAACATTGTGATTTTGGCCCATAAGGAGGGTGTCATCCCAGTGCTTGACACTGGGATGGCTTTGTTGCATCACACTTTATGAGATGGTGATTTATGGTAAATTCATGTAACTATCTCAAATTTAGCCATACCAATATCAGTGAATTTATTAAGCAAATAGCATTTGATTAGCAGTTCTTTTTCTCGATTTATCTCAGATTTATTCCTAAAACTAAATCCGAATATTTGCTTTAATCTTGAGAAAAACCCTTCAATATAAGATCTTTTCCCATAATTTACTTCTTTTTTCCATTCTTTCATGCCATCTTCACCGTATAATTTTATTAACCTAATAGCAGCATTCCTGTCAGACATATAATCTATTTCTGGATGTTCTGCCGCATTGTTTATTGGTGGAATTTTTGTCTTTATATCATATTCGTTACACAACTTATAAAACTTGTGCCTATCACATGCTCTATCTGCATATAGTGCTTTTATGGCATGCTGAAAATCAACTTCTTTTAGCAAATCACAAGCTCCATAGTGATCAGAGTAGACACCGTTACTGTATTTTACAGCTATGGCTTTTTTGTTGTTTATATTCAACATTACGTGCAATTTTCTCGTTTGCTCATAGCCACGATATTTTCTGTCAGTGCTATTTTCCTTGCTGTGTGTTGTTGTATATACTAATTCCTGTACTGTCTATAGCAATTTCGATATCTTCCATATTATTTTCTGCAATCATTTATCTTAATATTAAGTTTCTTAAACCTTCTTGATGCTTGTGAATAGCTGATAACTGCCAAATCTCTTCCTATTTGTTGCAAATACCCTTTTATAAACCCGACTGTTTGTCTTAAACCAATTCTAAAGAAACTGACGATTATATGCACCAAAATCACAACTTTATCACTATAAATATAGTTGCCGCCCTGCATTTTTGGACAATTCTCGTACCAATTTTCTATGGCGTCATTGATATAACAAAAAATGCTTCTTCTTTCTTGGAGAAATTTGTTATATTCATGGCAGTTACTGACTCTCATTTTTTGTGGCATATTTTTTCTTCAACAGTTAAATGGCTATTTATAATGAATTTTGTCAGTAACTGCCAGTTCTTTTCACTTGAGCAATGCAACAAAGCCCACTGGGATCCAGGAATTTTATTAAGTTGGCAAGCATAAAAATAGCTGTTTTTTGTTAAAATACAATGTTTTGATGATTATGGAAATGCTGGATTCCAGTGTCAAGCACTGGAATGACATCACAGGGGCACTGGAATTTTTGTTTCAATATTTGTACATTAGCCATGCATCTGAACAGATACTGTAAATTAGCTATATTACATTAGCCCATCAGATGAGTTGTAATGGTTATAATTGTCTGATAAGTGATCTCTAACATCGTGACCTAACTCATTGGCATCAGGCTTAACTTCGTGATCTAACTCATTAGCATCGAGCTTAAACAAAGAAGGATTATCATCAGATTGTTGATTAGACTCTTTCTCTTTCGACCCAAATAACCATGAAAAGAGTGATGAGATAGAATCAATAATGGATTTAATTGCTGAAAAAATATTGGATAAGAAATTACTGGGTTGCTGAGTATCCTCTTCGGCTGATTCTGGTTCAGGCTCTTTTCCTGCTGTGTCATCCACATCTTGTTCAGGTTTACTTCTGCTTATGAGTGTCTTATCTAACCATTTGGACATATTCTTGTCTGGATTATGAAAATACATTTTCTCTATGTCCTTGTTTTCATCAACAAAAATTACTACAGTTGCATTCTGACTTAATGACCCTTCATTTAATCTATAACGTTCACTAACGAGCGATTCATGAGAGTTCTTTATATCTTGAATCAATCGAAGTTTTTCTTCTTCTACTAAAAGGTAACCTCTGTGTTGTATAGCATAATTGGTCCCTTTGTACTTAAATTGCAACACTTCTGTAGCCTCTGTGTAGTCATCACCTTTTTGTTCTTCTTCTGGCTCTGGATTCGTGCGGTTTTCATTTACCTCTTCTTTGTTTTTATTCATAGACATTGTTACAGTTGTATTCTGACTTAATGGCTCTTTATTTAATCTATAATATTCACTAACGAGCGATTCATGAGAGTTCTTTATATCTTGAATCAATCGAAGTTTTTCTTCTACTACTAAAAGATAACCTTTGTGTTGTATATTATAATTGATCCCTTCGTATTTAAATTTAAACATCCATCCACGGTCTTCATATTCATCTACACCCATATATTCATCTACACCCATCTGCTTGCAAATAGCTTTATAATTTTTTTCTTCTACCTCAAGTCCAATTGCATTTGCCATCAGCTGACTATTTACATAGTCCAATTCTCCTACTTTTGTTGGGGAAAACTTGTTTTGAAATACGTGACCCAATTCATGGGCTAAAATATTATCCATATAAGCAGTTTTATAGCACATCAGGCTTTCTTTATATGCCATTCCCCCAGAATTATCAATCATACTCTGATATCCAGCAAATCTCGGAATTAGAGCACCATATTTCCTATAATCATCTTCATTATTAAAAATATAGATCTGTACAGCTTCTGGTCTATCAATACAAAACTTTGCTTTATATGCATCATAAGCACTTTGGATATCCATTTTTACTTGATCTTGCTCGCGTTGTGATAGGCTATCAAAATTTATGGTGAAATCTAGATCTTTACACCTATAGTTGAATTGATTAGGCAGCACATCTTGTAATCCTTCGTATTTTGTATTCTCACCAAAGTTTCTTGATTCTGCAGTTTTATATAAATTATTATAGTATGTAATAGAGTTTCCGTTAGGCAACTTAGGTATCTGCGCAATCACTGTTTCATCGCTATCATAGAAGAAAATATCAGAATCACCAATCCAAAAATTCGTTATAGATTGCCCACAAGTGCCATCGTTTGCACAATCGTGATGATTTGGATCAGTCTTCTCATAAGACCATGCGTTAGTGTCTTTTCCCATTGATACCTCACTACCAAATCTTACTATATTATTATCTTGGTAAAAATCATAATAATTCGTTAACTTGTGTTTTAAATTTATGTATCAAGTGTATCCCATAAAGTGCCAATTGTGAGGCTAATGAACTTTATTTGTTTGAAACTTTGCTGAAATAGCTCTTTTTATACTATGTTTTATATAGCTAAACTGACTTACGACAATTTGAAAAACAAAAATTCGTCATTCCGCTACTAGAGGTTGTCCACAAACCAGTAAATCAAGCATATTCCCTACTTAACATAACTTTACTCATAGCCAGATATATGAAACTTTCAGTAGATGTTGTAAGTAAATCGTACTCCTTTGATAGCCTTCTATTTCTATTGATCCAAGCAAAAGTCCTCTCTACCACACACCTTCTCGGCTGTACTGAAAATCCAGGATCCCGTTGTGGCAATAGTTCTAGTGGTGTATCTTTATGCACCCAAAACCTACATGGAGGCCTTTTGACAATTTCAATATCTATCCCATATTCTCTCTTTACGTAATCCTTTAAATCTTTTCCTTGGTATCCCATATCAGCCCACATTTTCTTAATATTGCTGTATTTTTCCTTCATATTGTCCAATGCCATCTTCACCCCATCTCTGTCATTTTCGCTTGCAGCTCCTACATAGCAACCAAGCACAAATCTTGAGTATCTGTGATTATATGTCTTTTTCTCCCCTTTACCTTTTTCGCACCATCATAACCTTTGACCCCCCTTTTTCCGTGGTTTTTACCGATTGACTGTCCACTATGCATGCGCTCGGCTTCCCATTTTTGACCTACTATATTTAGTGATATCATAGTTCATTTTCTCAAAAATTCCCTGCTTTTTCCATCTTCTCAACTGTTCATGCACAGCCTTCCACGGCGGAAAATCGTGTGGTAAATAGCGCCATTGACATCCTGTGCGCAGTATATAAAGAATTGCATTTACTATCTCACACTTACTGTATTTTGGTGGCCTTCCTCCTTTCTTGTACGATACTCTGAAGTGTTTTTCTATTCTTGCCCACTCCCTTTTACTTAAATCTGTTGGATATTTTTTCCTCATCTCTTACCTCAATATTCTTTCTTTATATACTACGTATTCCTTGGTTTGTGGACAACCTCTATAGTATTTTCTAAAACGAATGATAAACGTCTAAAATGGTATTACCAACTAAAAGGTGTAAGTCTGTACATTGATGCATTAGAGGTCTGAGGCGACTTTTGATGGTGTGCCAACAATGCTCTATCGGATTTAGATCTTACTATTACCCACAAATATAAATGTTTGTTGCATAGCTCTTAATGGCATAACTTTTGCTTGAAATAACTGTTTATATGGTGCAATTTACAGCTTTTAGTTGCTAAAATTATAACTCTTAGTTTAATAATTTTAATCTAATAAGCTTTCAGGTTAATAAAATTAAATTATTTGAGTAAATACAATACTATGTTTTTATTTGTGGGTAATAGTAAGGCTTAAAGCAAAATGTAGTACGAACGGTAGGTGGATCTAAAAGATCGAATTACAATCCTGTATACAGCATTTTGCATTATTGTTTGATTATATTTATAGGTACAAAAATGGCTAGAATAATTTTCATGGGAGTAGATGTTTCCAAGGAAGCATTGGACATCTCAATTAATGGCAAGCATAAGCGCATAGCAAACGTGAGTGATGCTATATCTAAGTTTATAGAAACAAATATAGTCGATTTACCCATCAAGTTATGTGTAAACTGGTGGCTATGAAAAGCTCATTATAAAATTGTTGCAAGATAACTGTCCATAAAGCTCACCCGAATCGGGTATATGCATTTGCCAAAGCTTGCAATCATTTTGCAAAAACTGACAAGTTAGATGCTAAATTACTGGAAAAATACGCTGAATTTGTCAGTAAAGACGGTGAAGTAAAAGGATGTATAATTTCACAAAAGCAAGAGGAATTAAAGGAGCTGGGGGCAGTTGAGCGTAATTTAAATGATGCAATTCATGCAAACAAGTGTCGCCTGCAAAGTGCGACGGGAAAAGCTAGAGAATACATAGAAAGACAGATAGGGTTTGCTGAAAAACAATTGAAAGAAATTAGGCAAGACATAGAAGACGCAATAGCTGAATTGAAAGGAAAAAATGAGCTTTTAATCAGCTATAAAGGTATTGGATCAAAGACGGCGAGCGTTCTACTGACAGAGGTGCCTGAGCTTGGTAGATTAGAGAATAGAGAAATTGCATGCTTAGTTGGAGTTGCACCTAAAACTAGTGAAAGTGGAAGAAAAGTTGGCAAAGCTCAAATCAAAGGAGGCAGGTTTTATGCAAGGAAAGCACTATACATGTCAGCTCTTGTTGCTATGCGCCACAACAGAAAAATGAAAGCAGCGTTTGGTTGATTCTGGCAAAGCTGCTAAAGTTGCATTAGTTGCTGTCATGAGAAAAATTATCGTTTGTTTAAATGCCATGATAAAAAATAACAACTTTTATCTTAGACGGTAGATTCCAGTGTCAGCTACTCGGATGACATCATCCTTTTTTTGGGATTCCAGCGTCACGCGCTGGAATGACACCTTCCGCATAAATATTAAAAAATTTACCAAATGAAAAAAAAGGCAAAAGAAGCCCTGGGGTTATTATCCGCTTTAAAATATTGGCGTTTTTTATGTTTTAAACGCTTGACAAGCGAGATTCAGCCGCTTTTAATTGCAACTAACCTACGCTGCAAATGTTTAAGAAATTTACTAAGCAGAAAAAAAGACAAAGAATCCCCGAGTTAGCTAGTCTTTTACTATCTCTGTCGAGTATTGGCATTTTTTGATGTCTTGTAACGCTTTATAAGCGCGTTCAGCTTATTTAGATAAAAATCTAGATGTAGATGAAGTTTTGTAAAGACATACAGTATCTATATACTGCAAAAAATTGAACATAAGACGCCGATACATTAAGTAATCCTTACCTTTTAATCTGCAGATTGGCGAAAGCAAATACAATAGCTTCACTATCATGATAAGGGAGCTGGCGGAGTTTGTCAAGGGATTTTTGACGAAATGATTTTGAAAGCAAAGAGCGGGAGAAGGGGTTCGAACCCTCGACTTCAACCTTGGCAAGGTTGCGCTCTACCAACTGAGCTACTCCCGCAATTAAATTAACCTAAATTTACTTAATTATAGGCATATACAGCGATTTGTAAACCCCGTGTACACGAAAAATGTGAGAGCCCATAAACTTGCGTGGTTCCTTCTATGATCTTTTCGTATACTTAAGGCTTATTTTTGATTATCATAAGTTTTTAATTATTCCACAAAGCTTTATGGGAATATTTTTATATAAAGACGACTTGCCAGCTAGTTCAATACCAGATGATATAAGGTCTATAGCTGTTGATACCGAGGCAATGGGGCTACTTCATAGCAGAGATAGATTATGCCTTGTGCAGCTCTCTTTTAATGATGGCAACGTTCACTTAGTTCAACTCAAGAACGATTATACAGCGCCAAATTTGAGAAAAATATTAGAGGATAAAAATATAACTAAAATATTTCACTTCGCACGATTTGATCTGAGCATAATACGTTATTACTTGAAAACTTGGGCACTTCCGTGCTATTGCACAAAAATAGCTTCACGGTTAGTTCGCACTTACACAGATAATCATAGCTTAAAAGAACTGTGCTTAGAACTACTTGACACCAAATTAAATAAGCAACAGCAATCTTCTGATTGGGGAAATGAAAATTTGACAGACAAACAAAAAAGTTATGCTGCATCTGATGTTTTGTATCTCCACAGGATAAAGGAAAAGCTAGACTTAATGCTGGAGCGTGAAAATAGAAAAGAATTGGCCCAAAAGTGCTTTGAATTTCTTCCTACTCGTATTGAATTAGACTTAATGGGTTGGGAAAACGTGGATATCTTTAACCACCAGATGTAATAGAAGTTTTTTGTTTGTGCAAAACACTTTAGGGCAATTTTTCAAGCTCTGCGGTAAGAATTTAGTTGATTAACTGCTAATAGATACGCTATATTTTACAAGCAATCGTTTTAAGTTTAGGTATTTTATGAGTGATGATATTACACCGGTAAATGATCAAAATTTCAAATCTGAAGTCACTGACTATAAAGGGTTTGTTCTGGTAGATTTTTGGGCAGAATGGTGTGGGCCATGTAAAAGTCTAATGCCGCGTATTGAACAGTTGGCTAAAGACAGAAAAGGCAAGATTAAGATCTGCAAGTTCGACATAGATGAAGGGACTGAAGTGCCAAGTAAGTATGGAGTGCAATCTATACCCACTTTAATCATATTTCAAGATGGTAAGGAAATTGCACGCAAAATTGGTGCAACAAATGATTTGCCAAGTTGGGTTGATAGTGAAATAAGCTAATAGACAAATTTGCTTTTGTGTGTATTATAAATCTTGATAAAAGGGATTGTAGCTCAGTCGGTTAGAGCAGTTCGCTCATAACGAATTGGCCGTAGGTTCGAGTCCTACCAATCCCACCATTGTTAGCATGATCGTAACAATGAGAAAACTATAGTATATGAATTATATGTTGATATAATAGAGGAAATAATGGAATTTACTAAATCTTTGAATAATAAGTTAGATGGGTTGCACTTACTAAATCATCCATTCTACCAATCATGGAATACAGGAAGCTTAAGCTTGCAAGCTTTACAAACCTATGCTAAAGAATATTATCACCACGTTGCTGCGTTTCCTCGTTACATCAGTGGTATACATTTTCTGTGCCCAGATCTAAAAATGCGACAGGTTTTACTTGGTAATTTAATAGAAGAGGAACAAGGTGATGAAAATCATCCAGAGTTATGGAAACGTTTTGCTGAAGGGCTTGGCGTTGCGCGATCTGATCTTCGTGAAAGTGCACAGATTAAGGAGACACAAGAATTAATTGATGGTTACTTTGACATTGTAAGATCAGGTTTTGCAGCAGGTCTTGGAGCCTTGTACGCTTACGAACGTCAAACTCCAGAGGTTTCCAAGTCTAAAATTGAAGGTTTAAAAAAACACTATTCAATAAGTGATGAGCGTTCTCTTCAATTTTTTACGGTCCATATGCATGCTGATGAATGGCATTCTGAGGAATGTGCAAATCTTATTGAAGATCTAGATGAAAAAGAGCAAGATAAAGTTATGCAGGGTGCTCAAAAGGGAGCAAGGCTCTTGTGGGGTTTTCTTGATGGAATGATGAATGCTAGCGTGTGTTAGTAGTTGTAAGTAGCTTAAACTCAGTGATGTTGGAATGCAATGTCTGCATGTAATCTTCTTATATCTGACTTACGGCTTTGGGTTCATTTAGGCTATAGTGCAGAAGAGAAGTATCATTCTCAATTAGTTAGTGTTAATATTGATTTTACCTTTAAATCCCCCCCTTTAGGACTTACAACTGACCGGCTTGAGGATACTATATGCTACTTGGAGGTAGTTCAGAGTATTCAATCTCTCGTTCAAAGCAAGCAATTCAACTTAATCGAGCATTTAACTCATGATATATACAGGACCATTAATAACCTTGTGATGCAAAAAAAGCTTATTATTTCTTCTATAGGCGTAACTATTCACAAAGTTGCACCACCTGTCCCCAGTGTGCATGGAGGTGTTTTCTTTACTTATCGTAATGCGTTGCAAGAATGATTTACATTTCTATTGGCTCAAATATGGGGAATCGCTTTTCCCATTTACAAAAGGCTGCTCAGTTACTGCAGGAACGCTATTTTAAAAATTTAAAATCTTCAATTATTCTGGAAACTAAGGCTATTTTACCAAATGATGCTCCACCTGGGTGGGACAGGCCATTTCTAAATATGGTTGTGTATGGAAGTTGTTCTTCTTCTCCTGAAGAGCTGTTAAAGGGCCTTAAACAAATTGAATGTGACATTGGCCGCCAGCAGGTCTATGAAAAATGGGCACCTCGCGTTATTGATTTGGATATTTTGTTATGGGATAACCTGACACTTGATACATCCTACCTTAAGATTCCTCACCCAGAATTGATAAACAGACCATTTTTGCTTCATTTGATGGCAATGCTGAGTCCCATGGCAGTAGTTAACAAAACGTTTGGTACTATTAACCCTAACATTAAGGATTGCTTTTTAAGGAGTTTTACGCTTTCACCAGAGCTTGTAGGTATTGTTAATATTACTCCTGATTCATTTTCAGATGGTGGTCTTTATTATGATGCAGATCAAGCAACCAAGCAGGCACTGCGGCTGTTATCAGATGGTGCAAGCATAGTTGAACTTGGTGCTCAATCAACAAGACCTGGCTCCTCAATACAAACTCCAAAAGCAGAATATGCACGCTTAAAACCAGTGCTTGATGACCTTAATCAATATATGAAAGTTGGTGACATTAAAGTCAGCATTGATAGTTTCTGGCCAGATGTTATTTTGAACGTTTTGGAGCACTACAACATTGCCTGGGTAAACGATCAGAAGGGAGATCTAGATGATAATACCTTAAAAGCGATTGCTAGCAGTGGATGTAGTATCGTTATTATGCATTCACTCTCCATACCACCATATAGTGACAACATTATCCCAAGTGACATTGATCCAATTGATACCATAAATAATTGGGCAGAAAGGAACATTAATAGATTACTAGCTCTAGGTTTTGATCAAAGCTCGATCATTATTGATCCTGGTATTGGTTTTGGCAAATCTCTATATCAGAATATCTGGATTTTACGCAATATAGAAGCATTGCAAAGTTTTGGCTGCAAAGTTCTGGTTGGTCATTCTAGAAAGTCATTTATTTCTTCTTTTTCTATAGAACCTGTCTTTAACCGAGATTTAGAAACAATTGCTTTATCATCTGCATTGCACAACAAGGTTGATTTCCTTCGAGTGCATAATGTGCGTGATCACATGCGATTCTTTGTAGCTCAAGCTGCTTTACAGGGATGATAGTTATCGGAATTATGGCTGTTGATCCCAAGGGGGTAATTGGAATAAATAATGGATTGCCCTGGCATTATCCAAGTGAGTTAGATCATTTTCGTCAGGTGACTGACAAACAAGTTATTGTTATGGGAAGAAAAACATTTGAAACTATGTCTCAAAACATATTAAAGGATCGTATCCCTGTTGTTTTTTCTCGTGACAAATTAAATTCTTGTTTTAACAGAGGAGTAAAATGCACTATTATTTCTTCTATGCAAGAGTTTTTGTCAATCCAAAGTAATTCTAAAGTCTTCATGATTGGTGGAGCACAAATAGCGCATCTTTTTTTGGAGTATGATCTAATCTCAGAATTTATCATAACAGAAATTCACAAACCCTATAAAGGTGATGTATATTTCAACTTAACACTTCTTGATGGATGGCATAAAACTATTCTCACCAAAACGAAAGATTATACTATATGTAGGCTAACACGTTAATATGCATGTTAAAGCAATTTATACCCACCGCATTGAATGTGGAGAAGTATTAGAGCAGGTTCTTGATCGCTATGTTTCAGAGTTGCTAGGAGAGAAAGTTGTTCTTGCTATCACATCAAAAATCATTTCTGTTTGTCAAAAACAAGTGGTTTGCAAAACTGCTTGTTCTAAAGAAGAGCTAATCAAAAGAGAAGCTGATGCAATTGTTGGTGTAGACCATAATTCTTACGGCATCTATTTAACAATCAAAGACAATATCTTAATTCCATCTGCTGGTATTGATGAATCAAATGGTAATGAAATGTATATTTTATACCCAAAGGATGTTCAGAAAACAGCTCTATCAATATGGAACTATCTCAAGACAAAACACTGCATAAAACATCTTGGTATTTTGATTACAGATAGTAACATAACACCTATGCGCCTTGGGGTTACGGGCGTTGCTCTTGGTTGGTGTGGATTTGAACCATTTTATTCCTATATAGGCAAGCCAGATCTTTATGATCAACCACTGCAAGTAACACAAGTCAATCTTCTTGATGCGCTGGCAACGTCTGCTGTTTTAGTTATGGGAGAAGGGGCGGAGCAAACACCAATGGCAATAATTAGTGGCGCACCAAAGATTCACTTTCTTACTCGTCCGCCAACTACAGAAGAAGAAAAAAGTGTGAAGATATCTATGGAAGAGGACCTTTACTCTCCTCTCCTCATGCGAGCCCGCTGGTTAAAGAGTTAAAGAGGAACTTAAAAATTTGCTATTAGACTTCTTGCATAACCATACAACATTGGGAATAGAAACAAAAAACTTACTTGACAAACTCCGCCAGCCCTCTTATCATGATAGTGAAGCTATTGTATTTGCTTTCGCCAATCTGCAGATTAAAAGGTAAGGATTACTTAATGTATCGGCGTCTTATGTTCAATTTTTTGCAGTATATAGATACTGTATGTCTTTACAAAACTTCATCTACATCTAGATTTTTATCTAAATAAGCTGAACGCGCTTATAAAGCGTTACAAGACATCAAAAAATGCCAATACTCGACAGAGATAGTAAAAGACTAGCTAACTCGGGGATTCTTTGTCTTTTTTTCTGCTTAGTAAACTTCTTAAACATTTGCAGCGTAAGTTAGTTGCAATTAAAAGCAGCTTAATCTTGCTTGTCAAGCGTTTAAAACATAAAAAACGCCAATATTTTAAAGCGGATAATAACCCCAGGGCTTCTTTTGCCTTTTTTTTCATTTGGTAAATTTCTTAACGTTTGTAGCTAAACGACAACCGTCATCCCGCTACGTGTTAGCGGCTAAGAGATACCGCGGCGGTATGACGGTTTGCGGCGGCATGACCTCGTCATTCCCCTACGTGTTAGCGGGATCTAGAGATACCGTGACGGTATGACGGTTCGCGCGGTGGCATGACCTCGTCATCCCGCTACTTGTTAGCGGGATCTAGAGATACCGCGAATGAATCGCGGTATGACATAGGGAACCCTTTCTTGGGTTAGCTATAGATTTACTTCGCATATTCAGCTAATTTTTATTACAATTACAACAAAATAATTTTGGCTTTGATGAAAACTGTATATGTATGTCAATCCTGTGGTCACAGCACTGGTAGGTGGGTAGGGAAGTGCATCGCATGTGACAATTGGGATACAATTGTTGAGGAAATAGCAGTAAAAATGGGCAAAAGAAGTATATCTGCACCAATTTTAATAAAGACGTTATCGGGTAGCGAAATTATCACTCCAAGTCGTTTTTTAACAGGAATAGAAGAATTAGATAGAGTTTTTGGTGGGGGTATCGTTCAAGGTGCTAGCATTTTAATTGGAGGCGAACCTGGTATTGGAAAATCTACCCTTTTGCTTAGAATTGCAGCTAATGTTGTGCAACTTTCCTCTTTTGAATGTCTTTATGTATCCGGCGAGGAATCTTTAGAGCAAGTGAGTCTCAGAGCAAAGCGTCTTAAGATAAATGAACCTAAAATTAAGCTTTTGTCTACAGTGTCTTTAACTGATGTAGTAGCAACAATAAAGGAAAACAAAAGTATTAAATTCTTAGTAATTGACTCTATACAAACAATGTATGATAGCAGAATTACATCAGCACCAGGAACTGTAACTCAGGTCCGCACTTGCGCACATGAATTAACCATTCTTGCGAAACAATATGGTATTTCCCTCTTAATAGTTGGCCATATAACTAAGGATGGACAAATAGCTGGACCTAAAACTTTGGAGCATATGGTAGATACGGTATTATATTTTGAAGGTGAAAATAGTAATCAATATCGCATTTTACGCACTATTAAAAATAGATTTGGCCCTGCAAATGAAATTGGTGTTTTTGAGATGTCTGAAGCAGGACTTGTGCCTGTTGATAACCCATCATCATTGTTTCTGATGGCCCATGACAGAGAAGTAGTTGGCAGCGCCGTATTTGCAGGAATTGAAGGTTCAAGACCAATTTTAATGGAAGTGCAAGCATTAATAGCAGGGACTAATATGGCAACCCCAAGAAGGGCAGTAGTTGGGTGGGATATTAATCGATTGGCTATGATCATCGCGGTGCTAAATGCTCGCTGTAAAATGTTTTTGCATGATAAAGAGGTATACCTAAACATTGCAGGGGGACTCAAAATACAGGAACCATCGGCTGATCTTGCTGTTGCTGCTTCCCTTATTTCAAGTGTAGTAAATTTACCGCTGCCAACTTCTTCAATAATCTGTGGTGAAGTTGCACTTTCAGGAGAAATTAGGAATGTCTCGCATGCTGATCTCAGACTAAAAGAAGCACAAAAGTTAGGATTCAAAAAAGCAATTATGCCTAAAAATGGTAATTACTCTTCTCACGATATTGAGATAATTAAGCTTGGTCACGTAAGGGAATTAAGAGAAATTTTTAATTACAATTAAATAACGCTTCAGCAAATTCTTTGCTAGTAAACTCCCTTAAGTCCTCTATACTTTCGCCAATTCCTATAGCATATAACTTTATCTTATAGGCTTCTGCGAGTCCAATTACCACTCCACCCTTAGCAGTGCCATCTAGCTTTGTTACGATTAGCCCGGTAACATTAACCATTTTGCTAAATGCTTCTAATTGGCTATAAGCATTTTGGCCGGTAGTTGCATCAAGAACTAAAATAACATCATGAGGGGCAGTGTCATCCAATTTCTTTATCGTTCTATATATTTTTGATAACTCCTCCATAAGGTTCACATTATTTTGCAGCCTTCCTGCTGTGTCAATTAGAACAACATCAACGTTGTCTTTTATAGCTTGACTTACAGCTCTGTATGCCACACTTGCAGAGTCGCTACCGTACTCTCCAGTAACAATTAAGCAATCAGAACGTTCTGCCCAAATGTTTAATTGCTCACTAGCAGCAGCTCTAAATGTATCGCATGCAACAAGCATAACGGATTTTCCCATCTCCTTATATTTATATGCGAGCTTACCTATAGTTGTGGTTTTACCATTACCATTTACTCCACATACCATTATTATGTGGGGTTTTTTATTCAAAACTAACGGCTGCACGACCGGATTTAATATAGCTTCTATTTCGTTCATTAACTGCTGCGAGATAATATTATACTCAACTTCCTTGTCAAACTTGATGCTTGTGAGCCTGTCAATAATCAACTTGGAAGTTTTATGACCAATATCCATGCTAATTAGCAATTCTTCTAGCTCATCTAAAAGCGACTGATCTAATTTTTTTTTGTCAGAGAAAATACTTTTTACTCCGTTGCTAAAGCGAGAAGAAGTTTTTAACAAGCCTTTATAAAGGTTACCAAATAAACTCAAGAGAATACTCCTTTTTAATTACAATATAGAGAATGACATGCACTACATGTATTTGTAAAGTAAATACACTCGTAACCCATATATTTTGTGAGTAAAATATACTGTTTGCTAGTGCATTTTTCTTTAGTTTTTAACCTAAATATGTTATAATGTAGAATAGCGGTTCACAGGTAATTTTATGAGTTATAATGAGAAAATTTTAGATCATTACGAAAATCCAAGAAATGTTGGCTCTCTGGATAAAAATGATCCAAGTGTTGGCACTGGTCTAGTTGGTGCACCATCGTGCGGTGATGTAATGAAATTGCAGATAAAGGTCAATGACAAAGGTGTTATTGAAGATGCAAAATTTAAAACTTTTGGTTGTGGTTCTGCCATTGCTTCAAGTTCCTTGTTAACAGAGATGATAAAGGGAAGAACCATCAGTGACGTTACACAGATAAAGAATACTCAAATAGTGGAAGAGTTGTCTTTACCTCCAGTGAAGATACACTGTTCGGTACTTGCTGAAGATGCTATAAAGGCTGCTATTCATGACTATCAAAGTAAACAAAAGAATTAAGAAGCTACGAACATGGGTGAATATCAAGAAGTAGGCGGAGGTGAAACTGTAAAAAAGAATAAAAAACTTATCACTATAACTGCGGAAGCAGTAGAAAGGATAAGGTATTTATTAAATCAAAAAAAGCATGCTAACCTTGAGAAATCAGAAGAAGCAATAGGAATAAGAGTGCTAATTAAGCAAAAAGGATGTTCTGGTTTAAAATATGATATTGAATATGCATATGATACTCGTCCTTTAGAGTCGGTAATTGAAGAAAACTGTAGTGATGGCCAAAAAGTTAAAGTGTTAATCGATCCAAAATCCGTCATGTTTATTCTTGGCTCTGAAATGGATTATGTAGAAGAAAAATTTTCATCGGGTTTTGTTTTCAAAAATCCTAATGAGAAAGGAAAATGTGGTTGTGGAGAGAGTTTTCATGTCTAGCAACTATTTTGCATTGTTTGAAATTGAACCAGCTTTCAATATCAGCTTTGATGAGTTAGAGAAAAAATATATTGAGCTAAGCAAGACTGATATAAATGAAAGACAGTCCCAAAACATGGAAAATATCAACAAAGCTTATCAAGTGCTAAAGTCACCACTAGAACGTGCTGAGCATTTGTTGAATCTTTTTGGTGTGGGAAGCCCAAAGGATCATCCAAATTCTGAAATATTAAGTGAATCAATGGAAATAAGAGAGTACTTACTAGACTGCGACGATCTACAATTTGCAAGCAGGATGATTGATGAAAAAATAAAAGGTTGCATTAAAAACCTAATTAACACTTTTGCTGTAAAGAATTTTGATGGAGCTGCTACACAAGTCTTAAGATTGAAATATTTATATAAGTCATTTGAGGAGGTGAAAAAGAATGCAACCAATTCAAATTTCTGAACCAAATTCAAGTGAAGTAGTTTTTGGTATAGACCTTGGCACCACCAATTCTTTGATTGCTATGGTGAATAAAGCTGGCAATGTGGAGATATTTAAAGATAAACAGGGAAGAGAGCTACTGCCTTCTGCTCTTTCATATGAAAATAATACATTGAAAACTGGCTACGATGTCGGTCAAAATGCAATCTACTCAATAAAGCGTTTAATGGGTAAAAGTGTTGAAGAATTAAATAAAGAAGGCGTCAATTTTGAAATAGATCATGAAAGCGAAAAAGTTATTAGAATAAAATGCGCAGAGGAAAAGTATCTGACTCCTGTTGAGATTTCTGCTGAGATATTAAAAGCTTTATGTGAGAGGGTAAAAAAGTCTAAGGGGCTGGAAGTAAAAAAAGCAGTGATTACTGTGCCAGCTTACTTTGACGATTCAGCACGTAACGCAACTAAATATGCGGCAAAATTAGCTGGCATAGAAGTTCTTCGCCTCGTTAACGAGCCAACCGCTGCAGCGCTTTCTTACTCCATTGAAAAGAACAATAGCAGTGGAATATATGCAGTTTATGACCTTGGTGGTGGAACATTTGATATTTCGATATTGAAATTGCATCAAGGAGTGTTTCAAGTTCTTGCAGTTGGTGGTGACACCAAACTCGGCGGTGATGATTTTGATCATTTGCTGAGTTCAATTGTGATTGATAAGTATAGAGAAAAGACGGCTAAGCAACTAAATTCCTTACTTATCGAATCACGCTCTGTGAAAGAGTACCTAAGCAATCACACTATAGGTATCTTCGAATTTAATGTTAACGGCAAGCCATTTGAGTGCGAAATTACCAGAGAAGAATTCGAGCAGGCAATCAGTTCTTTGGTCAATAAGACTATCAATATAGTCACTCGTACTATAAGCGATATAGATCTTAAAATTGATGATATAAAAGGAGTAATTTTAGTTGGTGGTGCAACTAGAACACCATTGGTTCAAAATTCACTAGTCAAACTCTTTGGAAATAAAGTACTAAATGACGTGGATCCAGATAAAGCAGTTGCCATTGGGGCAGCTCTGCAGGCTCATGATTTAACTTCGAGCTCAAAAGATAGGAATATTCTCCTGGATGTTCTACCTTTATCACTTGGCATAGAAACTATGGGAGGCATAGTTGAAAAAATCATACCAAGAAATACGCCACTGCCAGTTTCAGAGATAAAAGAGTTTACAACTTATATTGATGGGCAAACAGCAATGAAAATTCATGTTTGTCAGGGAGAACGTGAAATGATAGAGGATAACAAATCTCTAGCGCAGTTTGAACTAAAAGGTATACCGCCACTGCCTGCAGGTTCTGCAAGAGTTGAAATAGAATTCATAGTTAACGTTGACGGAATCTTGACTGTTACTGCAAGAGAAAAAACTACTGGAATCGAGCAGACAGTTGAAGTAAATTCAAGTTTTGGCTTGAGTGAAGCTGATGTTCAAAATATGGTTAACCAGTCAATAAACAGCTTTGATGAAGATATGAAGGCTCGTTCCCTTGCAGGTGCTAAAATTAATGGAAATAAACTCATACACTTGGTTGAAAACAATAATAACTTTTCCACTGATCAAAAGTTGAAAAACCTATTACAAAACGCAAAAAACGCTTTACAGGGAAATGACTTGAATGAAATTAACAACACTATCGCCGAGTTAGAAAATTCTTCTTTAGAGTTGTGTGAATTAACAAATAGATAGAGTTTACACGACCTTATGCAATACTCTATTTAATCTCAGAGCAACAGGTAGTCTGAAATTAAATGGTAACCAATCGACCTTTCCTAATTTAAATGATAAACCAACTATGCTTACACGCCCAATGATATTTTCCATTGGTACAAAACCAACTTCAGGAAACCTGCTATCCAAAGAATTATTTCTATTGTCTCCCATAACAAAAAATTGATCGTTAGGTACATAATAAACCGGAGTGTTATATGATAGCTTATTAGAAATGTTATCTACCAAAATCTCATGCTCCTTGCCATTGGGAAGCGTTTCCATGTACCTGAGTATGCTACGATTTGACTCATAATCAAAAAAACTTTCAATTTGCCTTCGCTCTACTTTCTGATCATTTAGGTATAATTCTCCCTCTATCATTTGCACTTTGTCGCCCGGTGTTCCTATTACTCGCTTAACAAACCTGATACTGTCGTTTCTTGTGGGTTTGAAAACTACTATGTCGCCACGCTTTGGAGGGGTATAAAAAATCCTGCCGCTAAAAATGTTTGGAGAAAATGGAAATGAGTGTTTACTGTAACCGTATGAATATTTACTAGCAAAAATGTAGTCCCCTTCAAGTAGGGTGCTTTTCATTGAACCAGAAGGTATATGAAATGGCTCGAATAAAAAACTACGTATTGATAGCGCAATCAACAGTAAAAAAAACAATGAAGATAAAAATCTTCCCGTTCTTATCACCCAGTTTTTGCTTAGTTCTTCCAACTTTGTTTTTCTTATAAATTAAGCTTATTATAATACATAAATTAAAAAATGGTAATATGAAATTTTGCTTGTGAATGTTATTCCTCTATTCAAAACAATTTTGAAAAGGCGGTTCATTTCTTTCAACGGTGTCATCCAAGTAGCGTACTGTACGAACATTGCCATTTGCAGGTGGCAGATGAAAGTAGCTGATGCACATCTGTACGAACATTTGCTTTTGTTAAGGTAATATGGTGTTATGAAAGTAGCTGACACTGGAATGGCTTTGTTGCATCGCTACTTATGAAAGGCTAACTATAGTTAGGATTATAAGCAACCTATTGAAAATCTTGTTTTTTTGCAATCAATCTGATCAAATTTAAGAATAGTAATTTGTTATTTATATTAATAAATTTAATTCTATTGAAAATAGCTAAAGCATTGAAATTCTTGAATTTTAGCCGGATTGGTAAATGGTAGTGAAATTTCTTTTACTCAAATTTAGGTATTCATTGACCGTTCTTGTTATAAATACCAGAATAATAAGCTACTGATATTCCCTATCTTTTTTATCTTTAATCCATCATAGCTAGCGATGCAACAAAGCCCACTGGAATCCAGGTTGTAACCGTTCACGGATTGTAAGAATGAATAAAGAACTAAGCAGTCGTAACTTTTGGAAGGGATTTTTGCCATTGAGACGTGATGTCAAAAATATCGACAACATTCTTTTCACGAACCTTTCCCCACATTCTGACCAGGTGAAAAAGCTGTTTTTACGATAGCCGTCTAATTTGCCGTTCTGCAAGGTTGTTGGTTGACTTCAGGCTTTCGTAAAAATTCCACATCATATCCTCAGCCTTAACATCTTAGTGGCCATTCTCGTCATTTCATGAAAAAACCCTTCTTTCGCATTAGTTGTGTAGCATTTTTTAATATCTATAATAGTGCAGCACTGCCTTACGTATTGCCAATCCGAATTCTACTTGCTGTAAAATAACACAATCTGCTACATCACTGCTAATCTCAATCCCTCTGTTTATTGGCCCTGGGTGCATAACAATCGCATCTGGTTTTGCGTATGATAGCTTTTGTGAATCAAGTCCATACAAATAAAAATATTCTTTCTCTGAAGAACTATTATTCATGCGCTCTTTCTGCAATCTCAAAAGCATAATTACGTCAGCATCCTTTATACCTTCAATTAATGAATAATGGATTGAATCTACTTCAGGAAAATGCTTACAAATCAAAGTTGGTGGTGCGACCAAGTTTATCTCTCCTCCAAACATTTTTAGCAACCTTATATTTGACCTTGCAACTCTGCTGTGCAGAATATCTCCACATATCACAACTTTGAGGTCCTTTATTTGCTTTTTGTGATTGCTGATTACAAGATAGTCTGCAAGAGCTTGAGTTGGATGTTCACTACTTCCATCGCCTGCATTGATTAGCGAGCAGTTAACATACTTTGCCAGTGTATTAATGATACCACTACTTTTATGCCTGATTATTATGTAATCAGGATTCATTGCATTTAATGTTTTGATCATGTCTTTTAGATCTTCTCCCTTGTTAATAGAAGAAGATCTTATTGGCAAAGTTACAACATTTGCTCCAAAGCTTTTTGCTGCTATTTCAAAAGACGCAAGTGTACGCGTTGAATCTTCAAAGAATAAATTTATTACTGTCTTATTTTCCAAGATATGACTATTTGCAACTTCTTTTTTAAGGTACTGGTTGGCCAACTTAGTTATATTTTCTACATCATCGACTGTAAGGTCTGAGATGTTTAACAAATTCCTTCTCTTGTTCATAGTTTCCTTTTCAACTACTTGAACCTATTCTACTTTCTTATTACCTTTTTTCAATAGACTTCTTGTGCAGCAATTGTTTTGGTGAAAGAACGGAAAAAGATAGTAAAGTCAAAATTAAGTTAGAAGGAAGAAAAAGTTCAGCGAGTCAAGAGTAAGGTATATTAGCATAAATCTTTCATCCCAATGTTTAGTGGCGCTGGGGATTACTTCCACTTACACTCATCCGCTATCATAACAGCCTCAAAAAGATGCTTCTCAAGTTCACTTAGAGGCAAATCACTTTGTGAATAATTTCCCCAAGATTTTAGTATATCGGAAGTTTCAACGCCTTCAATAATAGGATATTCTTGGTTTTTTTTAGCGTATAACTCTTGAGCCTGCTTGCTTACTAAAAATTCCAATAAGACTATAGCATTTTCCCTGTTTTTTGCGTTTTTTGTTACTGCTGCACCACTGATGTTTACCATTACACCGTGATCGTTGCGATTAGGAAAAAAAGCCCCTAGCTTGTCTGCAACATTCTTTTTATTTTCTGATGAAAGAATTCTCGCAAAGTAGTAGCTGTTTACTATTGCAACATCTCCCTCACCCGCTGCTACGGCGTAAATTTGATCAGTATCACCACCACTTGGTTTTCTTGCCATATTGCTCACAATTCCGCTTACCCATTCTTTCGTCTTTTCAAAACCATTATTTGCAATCATAAAAGCAATTAACGATCTGTTATATGGACTTGTAGAAGAACGCACTAATATTTTTCCTTTCCATTTTTCATTTGCTAAATCTTCATAAGTACTTAAGTCCTTAGGGTCTACTGACTCTTTATTGTAAACCAATATCCTAGCTCTTTTTGTAAGACCAAACCAATAATCTTCACTGTCTCTAAATCTTGCAGGTATAACACTTTTTAAAACCTCTGAATCTACTTGAGATAAAAGTCCTCTTTTTTTTGCTAGAATTAAGTTGATTGCATCAGCAGTCAAAAATAAGTCAGCTTCACCACCGTTTTCCATTCGTGAAAGTAGCTGAGAATAATCATCAATGATGTAACGTACTTTAATACCTGTATTTTTCGTGAATTCATCAAACAAAGTACGTACTAATTCTTCTTTGCGCGATGAATAAACATTTACCACTTGTGAGTCATTAGTTCCGTCGTTTCTGTATAAATAAGTAATAACTATCAATATAATTGCTATTAAGGATGTGAATATAAAGGCTTTTTTCATATTGGATAAAAAATAACTTCTTTCAGTTAAAGTTACCAAGATGGTACAACTTTAGCAAGTGTAAAGTTCGTTAGATAAATCATAAAAACTTCCTTGACAAGCTTCGCCAGCCCCCTTATTATAACACTGAAGCTATTTATCTTCGCAATCTCTGCAGTGGATTAATGACAAAAAACTTAATGTATTTGGCGTAAATCATGCTTAATTTTTTGCACTATGTGCACCTTATGTCTTTATAAAATTTCTAGGTTTTTACCTAATATAAGCTGAAATGCGCTATTTAAAACATTAAAAAACGCCAACTTAAAAAATGGATAGTGAATAACTAGCTACCCTAGGGTTTCTTTTGCCTTTTTTTCTGTTTAGTAAATTGTATCCGTTCAGCGGAGTGGTAGAATAAGGTAGACAAAGCAAGATAATAAAGATAATCATAGAGCAAAAGTGAGGTAATGTGGTAAACCTTTGAGAACTTTGCAAAAATTTACAGCAAAAAATAGAAAAACTGAAAGCAGAGATAGAAAACTTAAAAGCAGAAAATAAAGCTTTAAAGATAGAGAACGCTGAATTAAAGGAAAGGCTCGGTTTAAATTCAAAAAACTCATCCCTGCCCAGCTCAAAAGAGCTATACAAAATAAAAAAGGACAAGCCAAAAAGCGAAAGGAATGTTGGCGATCAGGTTGGGCATAAAGGAAATTTTCATGCCACAATGGAAGCGGATAAAGTAGTAAAAATAGAGTTGCCTAATATTTGCGAATGCGGAGGAGAGCTTGTAATATGCGAAAAACCTTATGTTCACCAAAAAGTTGATCTTCCGGAAATTAGGCCTTATGTAGTAATTGGAACATGGTCGTTGTTGGAGATGCAGAAAAAGAAAAAGTAGCAAGTTACCAGAAGGTGTTACGCCAGATACATTTGGTCCAAGGGTTAAGTCTATAATTGCAGCACTCAGCGGATTTTACAAAAACTCAAAGCGTGAAGTGGCTAGTATCATAAATGACATTTTTAATTTGAACATAAGTGTTGGCAGCATATCAAATCTTACTATTACCCACAAATATAAAGTTCGTGAGCAAGTCGCCATCCTTCTGCTAAATCAAAGAGACGTTTATATCCTTTCCAAAGAGTAATTGGTCCTGGTTTTGGGTCATTTTTTCTTGCTAAATGGCCTCCAAGTTCATGAAACAGCTTCTTTTATGTTGGGAACTACACTTGGACATGGTTTTCTGTGTATTTTAACGTATAAAACTTTCCATTCTTCTTCAGCTAATAAGGTAGTACATGGTAATGTTGGGTTAGCTCTTGCAATTGATGTAATAAAGAAGATCCTCCAAGCAATAATACTCATAACTGTTAGATATCTCATTAGTCTTTCTGCTATTCCAAGCCTACATTCTTCAACTTTGAGACCGGATTTAAAATTTTATGTAATATCTCTATTTTCCATCTAAGGCAATTGTAAGTTAAAAACGTGATATAAAAGAGATAAGAGAGAAAGATAACCCTGCTCACTAGGAATAGCGGGCGTGCGCGACCGAAAGGAAATTGGTATTACAACCGTTGGTATCAAGGTACGCTAGCCCTATCTCTCGATACGTTTGAATAGTTGCTTGGGACATATA
>NZ_JADCNC010000010.1:0-4998 GCF_018454475.1 Wolbachia endosymbiont of Rhagoletis cerasi
AGGAAAATAGCACTGACAGAAAATATCGTGGCTATGAGCAAACGAGAAAATTGCACGTAATGTTGAATATAAACAACAAAAAAGCCATAGCTGTAAAATACAGTAACGGTGTCTACTCTGATCACTATGGAGCTTGTGATTTGCTAAAAGAAGTTGATTTTCAGCATGCCATAAAAGCACTATATGCAGATAGAGCATGTGATAGGCACAAGTTTTATAAGTTGTGTAACGAATATGATATAAAGACAAAAATTCCACCAATAAACAATGCGGCAGAACATCCAGAAATAGATTATATGTCTGACAGGAATGCTGCTATTAGGTTAATAAAATTATACGGTGAAGATGGCATGAAAGAATGGAAAAAAGAAGTAAATTATGGGAAAAGATCTTATATTGAAGGGTTTTTCTCAAGATTAAAGCAAATATTCGGATTTAGTTTTAGGAATAAATCTGAGATAAATCGAGAAAAAGAACTGCTAATCAAATGCTATTTGCTTAATAAATTCACTGATATTGGTATGGCTAAATTTGAGATAGTTACATGAATTTACCATAAATCACCATCTCATAAAGTGTGATGCAACAAAGCCATCCCAGTGTCAGCTACTTGGATGACAGAGGGGGGTGGGATGACAGAAGATGATGGAGTGACAGGGAGTAATACAAAAAGTTTCGTCATCCCCATTGAATCGGCTTTAAAATCGATGTTCAAAGTTGAAATTCCCCTAGAAGATGCGGGGAAAATCAGAAAAGGTCAGGAAGTTGTATTAAATAACTTGCGTAATTTAAAGAATCATGATATTTGTTGTACGGTGGTGGGTAGTGTACCTATTGCAATCTGCAGTTTTATTTATGGTTGTGTGAAACCTATTCGTGTTTTTAATATTTAAAATGAGGTTTAGATGTCGATAACATCCGAAAAGAAAAAGAGTTTGATAAATATATATGCAATTAAAGAAGATGATACAGGCTCATCTTTTGTACAATGTGCAATTTTGACCGAGAGGATCAGTAACTTAACTGAGCATTTTAAAGTGCACAAGCATGACCATCACTCTAAGCGTGGTTTACTTATATTGATAGGTAGAAGACGCAAGCACTTAAATTATATAAAGCGTAAATTTGGTAATGAAGCCTATCAGGAATTAATAGAGAAGTTAGGCATTAGAAAATAATCGAGGAATTTAATATGTTTAAAATTATAAAAAAATCTATAGAGTGGGGTGGTCGTGCCTTATCTTTAGAAACAGGAAAAATAGCACGCCAAGCTCATGGTTCAGTAGTTGTAAATTACGGTGATACTTCTGTTTTAGTAACTGTTGTACGTAAAAAGAAGGAAGAAAGCGTTGATTTCCTACCTTTAAATGTGCAGTTTATCGCAAAAAGCTATGCCATGGGTAAGATCCCTGGCGGGTTTTTTAAAAGAGAAGGCAAGCCATCTGATAGAGAAACTTTAATCTCAAGAGTAATAGATAGAAGTATAAGACCACTATTCCCAGAAGGATTTCATGATGAAATTAGTGTGGTGTGCAATCTATTAACTTATGATACAGTCAATCCTCCTGAAGTGCCAGCATTGATTGGTGCTGTTGCAGCTCTTGCAATTTCTGGCGTTCCCTTTCACTTTACTATAGCTGGAGTGATGGTTGGTTGTGATGAAAATAATAACTATATACTCAACCCTTCTGTTCAAGAGATGAAAGCAAGCAGCTTGGATCTGTTTTTGTCTGGTGATGAAAATTCAATTTTAATGGTTGAATCAGAAGTGAAAGAGCTCTCTGAAGAAAATGTTTTTAATGCAATAAAATTTGGCCATGAACACCTTAAGCCTGTCATTAAGCTCATAAAAGAGTTTGCTGATACAATTGGCAATAAACCTGAGAGCTTTGCCCCTATTGATGCATCAGATATAACACAAGAGCTCGAAAAATACGGTAAAGATTTTGAAAAAGCATATTCGCAAACAGTAAAACAAGAGCGAGTTCAAGCTCTAGAAGCGATCAGAGAGAATATATTGAATACTCTTAAAGAAACTGGAAAAGACGAAAAGTTAATTACGTATGCAGTAAAAAACTTTGAAAGATCTTTAGTACGTGAAATAATTAGGAAGAAAAGTGTAAGGATAGACGGTCGTAAGCATGATGAGATACGTCAGATAGAAGTTGAAGTTGATATTCTGTCCAAAACTCACGGTTCTGCACTATTTACAAGAGGCAATACTCAGGCACTGGTTGTTACTGCTCTTGGCACCACTCAAGATGAGCAAATTGTGGATGATATTGAAGGGGATAGACGTGAGCATTTCATGTTGCATTATAACTTTCCCTCATTTGCTGTTGGAGAAACTTCTGCTGCGCGTGCACCAGGAAGAAGAGAAATCGGTCATGGCAAACTTGCTTGGAAAGCAATTCATCCTGTTTTACCCGATAAGTCTGAATTTCCTTATACAATAAGAGTAGTGTCCGAAATTTTGGAGTCTGATGGTTCTTCTTCTATGGCAACAGTTTGTGGGACTTCTCTTGCTTTAATGGATACGGGTGTGCCAATAAAGGCCCCTGTTGCTGGAATTGCTATGGGTCTCATCAAAGATAAAGACGAGTATGTAATACTTTCCGATATACTTGGTGATGAAGATTATCTTGGTGATATGGACTTTAAAGTAGCAGGAACTAGTGAAGGGGTTACGGCGCTACAAATGGACATGAAAATTTCTGGTATAAGCTTTGAAATTGTTGAAAAATCTTTAGAACAGGCAAAAGCTGGAAGATTACATATTTTAGAAAAAATGAATGCAGTGATTTCAGAACACAGTGATGATGTCAAAGACCATGCACCAAGGATGTTATCATTTTACATAGATAAAGACAAAATTTCTGCTGCTATAGGTTCTAAGGGGAAAAATATACGCAGTGTGTGTGAAAGAAGTAATGCAAAAATTGAAATAGGAGATGATGGTAAAGTTTCTGTTTTTGCTACGAGTGGCACTGAAGCTGAAATTGCAAAGAGTATGATGATTGATTCAATAACAGAACTAGAACAAGGTTCTATAGTTGATGTCAAGGTTGTAAGAATAGAGAAGTCTATTGTAGAGCTTGAATTTCTTAATGGCAGAAAAGGAAAAATGCACATAAGTGAAGTAGCTAATGAACATATAGATTCTATAGAGAGCGTACTTAAACAAGATGATACTTTCAAAGCACTAGTAATTGACTTCGAAAAAGGTGGGTGTCCAAAGTTGTCAAGACGTCGGGTTGATCAAGAGACGGGAGAGTTTTTTGAAGGTGAGCTTTACAACGAGGAAAGGAAAGATGGTCCAAATGACAGGGATAATTATTACAATAATTCATTTAGTAGAAAACCTGGAGGAAGTCACCATAAGAGGCCTCCTCGTCCTCGTTCTGGTTTCAGCAACAGAAATAGGCCGAAATTTGGTAATAATGATTCATCATCAGGTTTTTATTAAGAGTAAACTTCTTGCGTTACCTCTCGTCATTCCAGTGCTTAACACTGGAATGACGAGAGGAAAGGAAAGATGGTCCAAATGACAGGGATAATTATTACAATAATTCATTTAGTAGAAAACCTGGAGGAAGTCACCATAAGAGGCCTCCTCGTCCTCGTTCTGGTTTCAGCAACAGAAATAGGCCGAAATTTGGTAATAATGATTCATCATCAGGTTTTTATTAAGAGTAAACTTCTTGCGTTACCTCTCGTCATTCCAGTGCTTAACACTGGAATGACGAGAGGAAAGGAAAGATGGTCCAAATGACAGGGATAATTATTACAATAATTCATTTAGTAGAAAACCTGGAGGAAGTCACCATAAGAGGCCTCCTCGTCCTCGTTCTGGTTTCAGCAACAGAAATAGGCCGAAATTTGGTAATAATGATTCATCATCAGGTTTTTATTAAGAGTAAACTTCTTGCGTTACCTCTCGTCATTCCAGTGCTTAACACTGGAATGACGAGAGGAAAGGAAAGATGGTCCAAATGACAGGGATAATTATTACAATAATTCATTTAGTAGAAAACCTGGAGGAAGTCACCATAAGAGGCCTCCTCGTCCTCGTTCTGGTTTCAGCAACAGAAATAGGCCGAAATTTGGTAATAATGATTCATCATCAGGTTTTTATTAAGAGTAAACTTCTTGCGTTACCTCTCGTCATTCCAGTGCTTAACACTGGAATGACGAGAGGAAAGGAAAGATGGTCCAAATGACAGGGATAATTATTACAATAATTCATTTAGTAGAAAACCTGGAGGAAGTCACCATAAGAGGCCTCCTCGTCCTCGTTCTGGTTTCAGCAACAGAAATAGGCCGAAATTTGGTAATAATGATTCATCATCAGGTTTTTATTAAGAGTAAACTTCTTGCGTTACCTCTCGTCATTCCAGTGCTTAACACTGGAATGACGAGAGGAAAGGAAAGATGGTCCAAATGACAGGGATAATTATTACAATAATTCATTTAGTAGAAAACCTGGAGGAAGTCACCATAAGAGGCCTCCTCGTCCTCGTTCTGGTTTCAGCAACAGAAATAGGCCGAAATTTGGTAATAATGATTCATCATCAGGTTTTTATTAAGAGTAAACTTCTTGCGTTACCTCTCGTCATTCCAGTGCTTAACACTGGAATGACGAGAGGAAAGGAAAGATGGTCCAAATGACAGGGATAATTATTACAATAATTCATTTAGTAGAAAACCTGGAGGAAGTCACCATAAGAGGCCTCCTCGTCCTCGTTCTGGTTTCAGCAACAGAAATAGGCCGAAATTTGGTAATAATGATTCATCATCAGGTTTTTATTAAGAGTAAACTTCTTGCGTTACCTCTCGTCATTCCAGTGCTTAACACTGGAATGACGAGAGGAAAGGAAAGATGGTCCAAATGACAGGGATAATTATTACAATAATTCATTTAGTAGAAAACCTGGAGGAAGTCACCATAAGAGGCCTCCTCGTCCTCGTTCTGGTTTCAGCAACAGAAATAGGCCGAAA
>NZ_JADCNC010000011.1:0-66785 GCF_018454475.1 Wolbachia endosymbiont of Rhagoletis cerasi
TAGCACTGACAGAAAATATCGTGGCTATGAGCAAACGAGAAAATTGCACGTAATGTTGAATATAAACAACAAAAAAGCCATAGCTGTAAAATACAGTAACGGTGTCTACTCTGATCACTATGGAGCTTGTGATTTGCTAAAAGAAGTTGATTTTCAGCATGCCATAAAAGCACTATATGCAGATAGAGCATGTGATAGGCACAAGTTTTATAAGTTGTGTAACGAATATGATATAAAGACAAAAATTCCACCAATAAACAATGCGGCAGAACATCCAGAAATAGATTATATGTCTGACAGGAATGCTGCTATTAGGTTAATAAAATTATACGGTGAAGATGGCATGAAAGAATGGAAAAAAGAAGTAAATTATGGGAAAAGATCTTATATTGAAGGGTTTTTCTCAAGATTAAAGCAAATATTCGGATTTAGTTTTAGGAATAAATCTGAGATAAATCGAGAAAAAGAACTGCTAATCAAATGCTATTTGCTTAATAAATTCACTGATATTGGTATGGCTAAATTTGAGATAGTTACATGAATTTACCATAAATCACCATCTCATAAAGTGTGATGCAACAAAGCCATCCCAGTGTCACGCACTGGCATGACACCCTTTTGGATAGAAACCAGTGTCAGGTACTCGGATGACACCATTTACAACCACTCTCCTACCCTTTCTAGCTGTTTATAGCTGTTAAATCTCAGGAATTTATCAAAATATGGAGAGGCAATAAAGGGTGTGGAATTACTTAAATAGTTAGATAAAAAACCAGGCAGATCATTTTTTAATTCTTGCATTTTGTATCTATAATTTTGTATAGAAATAACTTTTATTTTATCATAATCAAGTTTCCAATAAGCAAGTTCTGAGACTTCTCTTTTTGTTATATGTTCTACCGCTAAGGCTTGTAAAATTAATTGCGGAAAAAATCCCGACATTACTTCTTCATTGGAAGGTGGTGTACCAAGCTTATAGTCTATAATTGCTACTTGCCCACTTGGTAGATACTCAACTCTATCACATCTTGCTGTCAGTGAAATTTCTTGTGGCCTATTTGTCATCCCAGCAGTTTCATACTGATCACAAGAACCAGCATCACGCACTGGAATATGAAATATCGGACAGGAAAAGCTCTTTTCCAACTCAACATAATTGCTTCGAGTTTCATCAAGTTCGACAAAAGATTGAATTACCCTCTGTAGTTTTACCCACCACATATTTGAAAAATTAAACTGACTAGTTGAGAACATTTCTCGTGCAATACTCATCAGCGACTTTTCGTTGCGTAAATATCTTGCAAGAATGTTGTGTACCATAGTGCCAAATTCCAATATCGATGGCTTAAAATTCAAGTCTCTTAATTGTTTAAGGCCCAGTATATATTCAACGTAAAATGAGTAAGGGTTGCGGATTAGTTTTTCCACCGCGCTGCAAGACATCACCTGCATTTTTTCTTTTCTGACCTCGGTTTGAGGTTTCGGCATAGGTTGAGTACATGGAACAACACATTCAGGCGTATTTAATACCCTCAGCCAATCACGATACGGCTGTTTCCCCTCCTTAAGCAGAATTTCCAAACGCTGCAATAGAATTGGTTTTCTATGGCTTAGCGATCTTGTAATATAAACCTTACTTGCACAAAACAAATTGTGTAAAGTATAAAAAAAATACCCCTGCTCTTCTTGCACAGAAGGAAGGTTAAATTTTTCTCTCGTAAGTGCATTCAAAAGCGGACTTTGAAAGCTTGGCGCTTCATTAAACCCAGCGAGTATTACAACCTTGTTGTGATATAAGCTGAATTTATTTAAGTCATTTGCTACAGAGAAAAACTCTTTCTCTAAAAATAAGGTCAGAATTTGGCTATATAACTCTAAGGAGCACTTAATTTCTATACCCTCACATGCATTTGAGAAATTACAGGTAAAATTACCTATTTCACTATTTAGCTCTGAAAAATTTATACCAGATAGTATATTAATACATTGCAAATGAGCTGCTACCACATCAGAAATAGAGTAATTTATAGAATTAAGCAAAGGATTAAATATAATCCCTAACTTACTGATAATAAGTAATATATCTTCTTTATGTTTTAGCTTTTTATGGGCATTGATAGCATTTATAATATCGCTCAGGCCATTTGTACTAAAGTTGCGTAATACCTCTATTTCAAATTCAGATAAAATCCGAGTGTACTCTTCTTGAGTGTAACCAAAAGTCACTAGCCTATGTTTAAGGAGCGAAAGTAATGACACACTGCTCCAATTTGAGGTCAAAACTTCGATACTATAAAGTAGGAGCGTTATATAAGGATAATTTTCCGGTACGGCACTGTGTTGCCTTGATAAACATGCTATACGAGTTGCAAGTAATTTATCAAAGACGACCAAAGAAACGTTTTCATAACCTTCATTCTCTATAATTAATGATGT
This sequence comes from Wolbachia endosymbiont of Rhagoletis cerasi, assembly GCF_018454475.1. Lineage (NCBI taxonomy): Bacteria > Pseudomonadati > Pseudomonadota > Alphaproteobacteria > Rickettsiales > Anaplasmataceae > Wolbachia > Wolbachia endosymbiont of Rhagoletis cerasi. The sequence continues at coordinate 2,437 of NZ_JADCNC010000011.1, forward strand.
CACTTGTGCTTCTTCCTCTCTGGAATCACAAGTGATGACTTCAATATTGCCAACATGTCCACTACTAACTTTGCTTAGATCGGCAGTTGTATCAAAAACATAGTCAGTTATTTCATTCTCTATAGTGTTCAAGCAGCTAACATCCCTTCTATCCACTTTTAAATAATCGAGCAGATCTTTCAGGCAATATTGATAATGTTTTTTATCAAGTGATTGCCAATCTTTCTCTTTAATTTTCAAATTCAGATTAGGAAAAATTATTTTTCCAAACGGCAGGTCATATATAGCCTTAATTAACGACTTATCCTTTCCAATTCCAACAAAGATTATATATTGGTCTTTTTGTAAAGAGATTATCATATTGTTTATGTAATCACTCTTATGTTTTAATATATCTACTACTTCTAAATCTTTTAAAGTTTTACTCCAAGTCTCAGTGAGTAAGCTTATGAAATTCTCTATTTTTTTTGAATGTTCATCAAATTGATAACAATCCGTTGTTTGGGTAGATTGAATTTTATCAAGCAGTGATGGCAGGCTATAAGCTAAATCAATTGGAAAATTATCATTATTTTTTCTATTCCACTCCAATATGAATTGAATGAGTAGCAGTGTCCTTTTTGTTGGCTTGATAACTTTAACCCTATCAAGATTTAATATTAAATCTTCCTCATCAATATTCTCTAGCGAAACTATCTCTGGCAAAATTATGCATTTTTTAGCGTTATGATTCTTGAATGCACTCAGCAGCGCTATCACATCCCTCTTGCAAGGAAGTATGATCTTTACTTCAGGGATTTTTTCTCTTTCATATTCAGAAAATATATGCTGAACCAGCACATCGAAAAGGGATTCATCCACATTAACGGTAAAAACTCTTCCCACTAACAGTAACAATTAATACAATACTTTTATTGTATAGAAATTATTCAAAATATAAACGTGCTTGTATGCTATTATATATTAAAATCTTTTATAACATTACATGACAAACATCAGAATAGAAGTTTTAAATAAATGTGAGCAAGTTGGCTGCAGATGGTTAGTCAACGTTTACTCGATTTATATACACAAAGAATTACCATCCAAATTATATGAAGAAATTTGCGGGCTATTTTATAATAAAGTCATACAAGACTGCCGTTATTATTCCTACAATGAAAACCTTGAAGAAGTTCCGTATGATTTCATAGAACCACAAGCAAAGTGGGGCTTGGAAATAAGCTTTTTACCTGGCATGACCGATAATGTAGGCAACACAGCGAAACAAATTGTTAGAGAATATTTAATAAACAAGGACTACATTGATGAAAATGTTTATATCAAAACAAGAAGTTCAAAATTGATTCTAAGTCAAGCAACTGAAGATGACATAAAACAAGAATTCAATCCTATCACTGAGTATTGCACACTTATCTGTAAAGAAAATAATAACTATAGCTGGAAATATTATGGTAAATACAAAGCAAACTCTTCAGCGCTCTCTTACTTGTCATCCCAGTGCCCAGACACTGGGATCCAGAAAAAAGATGTAGATTCCAGTGTCAGCTACTCAAATGACACCATTAATGGTAAAGCCAAATCTGTTAACCTAAATGTAAGTGACCAAGAGCTTGAAAAAATTAGTAGAGATGGAATCGATGGCAATGGCACTTTAGGTCTCTCCCTTGCAGCAATGAAGGATATAAAGGATTACTTCAATAAACTTGGCAGAAATCCATATGATATCGAACTTGAGTCTCTGGCACAGACTTGGTCTGAACATTGTAAACACAATATTTTTTGCTCCCCTATTGATGAAATAAAAGACGGTCTATATGCTCACTATATTAAGCGTGCAACGCGTGAGATAAATTCTGACATATGTGTGTCAGTTTTCTCCGACAATGCCGGAGGAATAATTTTTAATGACGATTACTTGATTGTAGATAAAGTTGAAACTCACAATAGCCCTTCAGCTCTTGATCCATTTGGTGGAGCAATGACTGGGGTACTTGGAGTAAATCGTGATATAGTTGGTTTCGGGAAAGGCGCGGAGCCTATAATGAATACCTATTACTTTTGCTTTGCCAAAGAAGCAAAAGGCAAATTTTATAGGGATAAAGAGCGCACTGATGAGATCTTACCGCCAAAATATATAATGAAAAAAGTGATCCATGGTGTTAATGTTGCTGGTAATTGCTCTGGTATTCCAACACAACTTGGATCGGTATATTTTGACGATAGATTTTGTGGCAAGCCGCTGGTTTTTGTTGGCAGTGTCGGAATTATTCCGCGCAACATAAATAACGCACCTTCACACATTAAAGGACCAAAAAATGGCGATAAGATTGTAATTATTGGTGGAAGAGTTGGAAGAGATGGAATTCACGGTGCGACATTTTCTTCAGAGGCATTGTCGGGAAACAGCCCTTCAACAATTGTGCAAATTGGTGACCCTATAACACAAAAAAAATTATCCAATGCCGCCTTGGAAGCAAGAGATCTTGGTCTTTATAATGCAATAACGGATAACGGAGCAGGTGGTCTATCATCTTCTATTGGTGAAATGGGAAAAGACGGATTTGAAGTTGATTTGAGCAAGGTTCTCCTTAAAAACGATGGTATGGCTCCGTGGGAAATATGGATATCAGAATCACAAGAGAGAATGACCTTAGCAGTGCCAGAAGAAAATCTTCCTTCATTTAGGCAAATCATGAAAAAACATGATGTGGAGGTTTGTGTGATTGGAGAGTTTAATGAGAGTGGTAAAGCTGTTGTTAAATGTCCTGAAGGGACAGTAATAATGGATATGGAAACCGAGTTTCTGCATGACGGTAATCCCAAAGTGCATTTACAGACAAAGCCGTGGACTGGAGAGTGGATAGCTACTTGCATGACACCAGACCGAGCTTCTGAGCTCCCACTTAGTTCAATAGATGTTGAACTAAAAGAAATGCTGAGCAGACCAAACATATGCAGTAAAGAGTTCATAGTGGTGCAATATGACCATGAGGTTCAAGGGTCGTCAGTGCTGAAACCACTGCAGGGCAAGGGAAGAGTGTGCAGTGAAGCTATTGTTTCAAGGCCAATCCTTTCTTCAAATAAAGGTGTTGTAAAATCGCAAGGGTTTGGCTCGAGTTATGGGGAAATTGACACTTACCATATGGCAGCATGTGCGATCGACACTGCCATACGTAACTATGTAGCCGCAGGAGGAAATATAGACCATCTAGCGTTGCTCGATAACTTTTGCTGGTGTGACGCTTATAATCCAGAAAGGCTATGGCAGCTAAAGAGAGCTGCAGAGGCTTGTTATGATTACGCAACCGCATTTAAAGCACCATTCATATCCGGAAAAGATAGTATGTTTAACGACTTTAAGGGATATGATGAAAATGGCGAGAAAGTGATGATATCTGCACCACCTTCATTACTCATTTCAGCAATTGGAATTATAGAAAATATTGAAAATGCGGTATCGCTTGATGTGAAAATGCCGGGAGACTTGATATATGTACTTGGAGAAACACTTGATGAACTTGGTAGATCTGAATATCAATTATACAGTGGAATAGGTAATAACAACGTACCAAAAGTCGATGCAAAGAGCGCTAGGAAGTTGTATGAGCGTTACAACCAAGCAATAAAAGATGGCATAATTGCCTCTGCAATTGCACCAAACTTGGGCGGATTAATTATTGCTCTGGCAAAATCGTTAATTGCAGGAGATCTCGGTGCTGAAATCGATCTTTCACTAGTACCAATAGGGAAAACACAAAATACAGACATAATAAACAAGATAATAATGTTTTCTGAATCGCAAAGTAGAATTTTGGTTACTATTGCACCACAAAGCCAGAAGAGGTTTGAAGAGTTGTTTAAAGGTGCGGTTTATTCATGTATTGGCAAAGTAACAGAGAAAAAGGTGCTAAACATAAAGGATGTTTTAAAAGTAGATTTAAAAAATTTAAAAAATAGTTATTATATAGCTAAAGTAACTTAGGTTTACAGACAACCGTCATCCCGCTGCTTGTTAGCGGGATCTAGAGATACCGCGGTGGTATGGCGTCTTAGCTATAGCATGTCAGTTTAAAATATTTTTCTTATTATGCTAAATAACTCTTTTACTATATGTAATGTTTATTTAGAATGAATGTGTATGTTATTAATTTTGGGTAGGTAATTATGTCTATTTTATCGATACTCCTGTTTATCAGTCTTTCTTTACTCAACACTTCAAATAAATTGATGATATGTGCTGCCTTATTTGTGGGAGCTGCTTTAGTTGTAAATTCAATGGTTGAATTTTATGGCAGAAGCAAAGCTACGTACAACTTAATAGTGTGTACAGCGCTATGTTGTGTTTTTAAATGGCAAAGTTTTAATTTGATGATATTGATTTCATATACTGCAATTTTAGTATCTCTTCTCTCAAGCATAATTATTTTTGAAAAATTGAAGTCCAAGTTGAATTTTCATATGGCAAATTTCATTACTTTAATTATAGCATCAGTGGTTGATAGTGCCGTTGTATGTGTTGGATTACTATACAAATTTTCTGCAGGTAAATGCTTATCAATATACATTAGAGATTTAATTTTTAAGTTTTCTTATGTGTCAGTATTGAGCATCTGCTTGTTTGTAGGAATGTATTTATTTTGCTTGGCGAACAAGAAGTATTTTAAGATTTCCACATAACCTGTTTTCTGATATAGCTAAACTGACTTTGGGTCCTGGGGGTGTATTTGGTGGTCCTAATACGTAACAACAGTTTAGAATTTATAGGTAGCCTAAACCCACAACTGTACAAACACTATGATTTGAGCCTATCAGGGGGGTGTCATTCCAGTGCCCAGACACTGGAATCCAGAAAAAAGAATGGTGTCATCCCAGTGCTTGACACATAGCTGTACGAACATTCATTTTTGAAGGTAAATTGCACAGCAAATGGTGTCATTCCAGTCTGGAATCCAGAAATTTTGCTTATAACTGAGCTGATGAGCTAAAGGTAGTTGTCTTACGCTAAAACAAACGTTTTTAATTAAGTTGCATAGAACCAGTGTCTGGGCACTGGCCCACTGGTGGGAATTGCTCCTAAACTACAACGTTCGTACAGCTATGTGCTTGACACTGGGATGACATCATAGGGGCACTGGCCTACTTAACCGTCATACCGTCGCGGTATCTCAGCCGCTAACAAGTAGCGGAATGACGATTTATCAAACGCTGCTTAATTTTCCGTAACAGTTGAAAAAATCAATAGAAAATCAATATATCACTATAAATTCACGTATTTTGAGGCTATAATGGTTAATACGCTATATGGTATAATATGGACGATTTTATCAGAGTTAAGGGCGCAAGGGAACATAATCTGCAAGGTGTAGACGTCAATATACCGAAAAATAAGCTAGTTGTTATAACTGGGCTAAGTGGTTCTGGCAAGTCTAGCCTTGCATTTGATACGATTTATGCAGAAGGCCAACGCCGGTACGTTGAAAGCCTGTCAGCTTACGCGCGTCAATTTCTCAACATTCAGGATAAACCAGATGTTGAGTCGATTACAGGTCTCTCTCCTGCAATATCTATCAACCAGAAATCGATCTCAAAAAATCCAAGGTCAACAGTTGGAACTGTTACCGAAATTTACGATTACTTGCGCTTAGTATATGCACGAATAGGAGTTCCTTATTCACCTGCAACTGGATTACCAATAACAAAACAAACGGTGTCTCAAATTGTAGATACTATAATTGCGTTACCTTTAGAAACTAAGATATATATACTTGCCCCTGTTGTGCGTGGTAGAAAGGGAGAACATCTTAAAGAGATATTGGAAATTAAAAGACAAGGTTACGTAAGGTTCAAAATAGATGGTGAAGTGTACAATGTAGATGACTTGCCTAAACTCGATAAGAACAAGAAACACGACATTTTTGTGGTTGCAGATAGAATATCAATATTGGGCGATATAGGAAATCGACTGCCAAGTAGTATAGAATCCGCACTAAAACTTGGTAATGGTCTAATGTATGTAGAAATAGTAAACCTACCTGACAACCATAATTCCGAGTATAAAAATGGTCAAATTCTGACTTTTTCAGAGAATTTTGCATGCCCCGAGTCTGGTTTCACTCTTGAGGAAATAGAACCAAGATTATTTTCTTTTAACAGCCCTTACGGTGCATGTGGTTCGTGTAATGGGCTTGGTAAAAAGCTGGCTATTGATGTGAAGCTGATAGTGCCAGATGAAACTCTTTCAATATCTGAAGGCGCTTTAAAGCCAGTGGGATCAATGTTCCGTCAAGTGCACACAGGTTATGGATTTTTAAAAAGTGCAATTCTATCACTGGCTGAAAATTGTAAATTTAGCCTTGATGTTCCGTGGAAGAACATAGATCAAGAAGTAAAAGATATGATACTCTTTGGCTTCGGTAAATTTCAAGGTTTGGTCAGTATCTTAGAAAACCAGATGGATTATGATGAAACGCTTGTTGAGCGATATTGCTCTGTTACTCACTGCAGAGAATGCACTGGCTATAGATTGAGAAAAGAAGCGCTTACAGTAAAAATTGATAGCAAACATATAGGTGAAATATCAGGGCTTAGTATCGATGAATCCCTTAAGTGGTTTGAAAATTTGTCAGACAAGCTCACAGAACAACAGAAGCAAATCTCAAATAAAATACTGAGTGAAATAATCAAGAGGCTAACATTTTTGAAGAATGTAGGGTTGAATTACCTAACGCTTGATCGAGAATCTAGCACTCTCTCTGGCGGCGAGAGTCAGAGGATCAGACTTGCTTCGCAAATTGGCTCAGGATTAACGGGGGTTTTATATGTTCTTGATGAACCCTCAATTGGCCTTCATCAATGTGATAATGATCGGTTAATTGCCACACTAAAAAACTTAAGAGACATGGGTAACACTGTAATCGTTGTTGAGCATGATGAAGATACAATAATGGCTGCTGATTATGCGATTGATATTGGTCCTGGAGCTGGCGTAAATGGTGGAAAAGTTGTTGCAGAAGGAACACCAGACCAGGTGCAAAGAAATTCGGAGAGCATAACAGGGCAATATTTGAGTGGAGAGAAAAAAATTTTAATTCCAAGGAGAAGAAAGAAAGCAACTCAGTTCATAAAAGTAATAAATGCATGTGAAAATAACTTAAAAAATATAAACGTTAAATTTCCTATAGGGAATCTTATTTGCGTTACTGGAATATCAGGAGGGGGAAAATCAAGTTTAGTCATAGAAACGTTATATAAATATTCAGCACATAAGATATATCATTCGTCTGCACGGTATGGTCGGTGTGATAGAATAGAAGGCCTTGAATATATAGATAAAGTTATAGAAGTTGATCAGTCGCCAATTGGTAGAACTCCTGCGTCAAATCCAGCAACATATGTTGGTATGTTCACTCATATAAGAAATTGGTTTGCAGGTCTTCCAGAGTCAAAAGCAAGGGGATATAATATAGGCCGGTTTTCATTTAATACCAGAGGAGGAAGGTGTGAGGCTTGCAAAGGTGATGGGCACTTAAAGATAGAGATGCATTTTCTACCGGACGTTTATGTGAAGTGTGAGCAGTGTAAAGGGCGAAGATATAATCGGGAAACATTGGAAGTTACTTATAAAGGAAAATCAATCTCTGATGTGCTTGATATGACGATAGATCAAGCTTGTGCTTTTTTTGAAAACCTTCCAATGGTAAAAGAAAAGTTGATTTCTTTGCAGGAAGTGGGACTTGGCTATATAAAACTCGGACAGTCGTCAACAACGTTGTCTGGGGGTGAAGCACAACGAATAAAGCTGTCCAAAGAACTATCAAAACGATTTACCGGAAGAACATTGTATATTCTTGATGAACCAACAACTGGATTACACTTTGAAGATATAAATAACTTACTAAAAATACTCCATAGATTAGTCGATCTGGGAAACACTGTTATAGTTATCGAGCACAATTTGCACGTTATAAAAACTGCAGATTATATAATAGACATCGGACCAGAGGGCGGAATAAAAGGCGGAGAAGTAATTGCTACAGGAACTCCAGAAGAAGTGGTAAAAATTCCAGAGAGTGTTACAGGCAGGTATCTTAAAACATATTTATCACATAGAACATAAACTATTTCTTAATTATATTAGGCTAGGTTGCATATTTATGATTTGGAGAGGGTAATGTCAGTATATCAATACTTTAGAAGGTACGTTGAATATGGAGTTGTACCTGCTAAGAGAGCAGAAGATTGCACACTAGTTCCAGAAAATAGTTTCTATAAGTCTGTACATTATGTTGATAATATATTAGGACCTGTGAAAGATGTAATTTGTGGAGTTGAGAGTAAAGACGATTATAACAAGTATCATAAAAACAATGATAAATGTGAATACGTGGGCCACAGAGCAGAGAGTGTGTATTCATTGTGTACACTGGGTGCTATTTTAGCAGCCAACATAATATTGCAACCTTTATTTTTGATGGTGGCATATTTGTCATACCTTCCAGTTAAGTTATTGTCAAAAATAACAGGGGACTATTGTTTTAAAACGGATACAAAATCATTCGTTGATTATTCAAACATGTTTTTAGAAATGGGACAAGATTGTGCTGATACAGTATCTAGAGTATTTAACAAGATTGTAAGTTATGCTTGCGCTGCTATCATTTGGGCTGCTGCGTTAATGATAACGCCACTCATGTTGGCTTGTGACAAAGTGCAAAGTAAGTTAAGTGAAATACAGGAGCCAGAAAAATATCATCGTTTATCTCATTGGAGTGATTCGGAGACTACTTTAGTCAATGGTATACCGCAAACTGAGTTATAAGTTTTCAGCAGTTTGAATTATATTGAGATGAAATAAAAAGTGAAAGCACAAGTTACTTTAGCTATACTATATAAATTTTATAATATATTTTATGAATTGTGAACCTTCTCTTACTAAACAAAGTTACAAATCTCATATTTCCAAACGTATGCGTAAGTTGCGAGTGTATCATTGATGAAAATCTTAATCTGTGTAGTGAATGTAACAAAAAAATCAATTTTCTAACTAAGCATTACTGCAATGTTTGTGGCGTAGTAATCTTAGACAATATTTATACGTGTGGTAAGTGCATCATCAATCCTACACCGTTTAAAGTATTAAGATCAGTTTTTGCTTATGATCAACATAGTAAAAACATGATTATAAATTTCAAATTTTTTGATAATTTGAATTACGTAAAAATCTATGCAAAGTGGATACACCAAGCTAATCAGGATACATTTCAGAACGCAGAGATCATAATTCCTATACCGTTACATAAAATGCGCTTGTTTAAACGTAAATATAATCAAGCAGCACTGCTTGCAAAAGAATTGAGTAAGTTGTCCAATTTATCCTATACGCCATTTGCAATAAAACGCCTTCGCCATACTGCGCCTCAAGCTGGTCTTTCACTTAAACAGCGTGAAAAAAATCTAAAAAAGGCTTTTAGTATAAGCAACAAAAAAAATATCGAAAATAAAATCGTGATATTAGTTGATGATGTGGTAACAACCGGAGCAACTGTAAGATCTTGCTCTCAAGAAATTTTAAACTCCGGTGCAAGAGAAGTGAGAGTGCTTTCACTTGCGAGAACGGTGAATGATTGTGAAAATCAGCATGTTAAAACGTGATTTTTAATAACCTCAACATCACTAAATTCAAAAGTTTGGTTGCCTATAATTTGAAATTTCTCATTTCCCTTTCCTGCAACTAGCAGAATCATACCCTCGTTATAGGCAATATCTACGCCTTTCTCTATAGCTTCTCTCCTACCTCCTATCTCCAGTGCATCAGGGCAATGTAGCAAAATATCGTGGCGAATTTTTGCCGGATCTTCATCACGCGGATTATCATCTGTAATTATTACTTTATCTGCATACATTTGTGCTATTTTGCCCATTTCTGAACGTTTCGTCTGATCACGATTTCCACCACAACCAAAAATCAGGACTATTTTTTTATTAAAGTGCCATTTTAAAGACAACAGGGCTTGTTTAAGTGCACTTGGAGTGTGTGCGTAATCCACGAATGCAAAAGGTTTCACTTTTTCCATTCTTCCTGGTGGAGAAACGAGTTTTTCTACGCATATTTCTCTGTAATTCAGTCCAGATATACCAATTGCACACAGCAGATTATATGCTTGAAATTTTCCTAAAACTGGAAAAAATGTATTGTAAATTTGGCTGTCAATTTTTACTGTAAGATGTTGACCATTAGGGGTTGGTGTTTGCTCTAATAAAGTAATATCAGAACCTGTTTTTCCATAGGTTATAACTTTATTGCCACGTTTTTCAGCTATTTTAAGCAATGCACAGTATTCATCTATATCCGCATTTAAAATCGCTGTTTTTCCTTCTGGTAATACCTCGTAAAATAACCTTTTTTTAGTTTCTAAATATTCACCAAGATTTTTATGGTAATCTAAATGATCTTGCGAGAAGTTAGTAAAAGCTGCAGCAGCGAGCTTTAATCCATGGATTCTATATTGATCAATCCCATGACTTGATGCTTCTAACACTAAGTGTTCTACATTTATACCACGCAATGTTGCGTAAAGGTCATCTGCACCTGGAGTGGTAAGACTGTTGCTATTACCTTTTCTGCCATTATTGATGCATGTTCCAAGTGTTCCAATAGACGCCGCATTATAGCCAGAGTTTTGCCAGATCTGGCGGCAAAATTCTACTACTGAAGTTTTACCATTTGTACCAGTTACAGCAGCAACATATTTGGGCTGTTTGAATTGATAAAACCTGCTGACTATTTCGCTGTATATTTCTTGAGGGTTTGGGTGGAAGATACAGATTCCAGCATCACGCGCTGGAATGATACCAAGGCTTGCAGCTTCTGTTATGCAATCACTTGCAATTATCGCTTTAGCTCCACAAGATAATATCTGATCTATGTAAATCCTATCCCTTTCTGACACACAAACAAAAAGATAACCTTCCTTGACTCTCTTGGGATTACATGTAACGCCCTTGATTTCAACGTCAAAGTTAACATCAATAATGTTATGCAGTAATTCTCTCAGTTTCACGTTCTACTTCGTCAGTTTTAATGTCCGAACATAGCAGTCTTGCTAGTGCAGTATTCAAATCAGAGATCAAATCCTCAGAATCTTCTAGTCCACAAAATATCCGCATGAAACTTCCACCATAATCTGAATTCATTACAGATCTTGACATAGATCTACGATCTATTGGTAATATCAAACTGTCGCACCCTCCCCAAGAAGCACCAATACTAAAAATTTTCATATGATCAACCATGCAGCTTAGTTCTTCACATGAATATTCTCTATCCAGTATTATACTGAATACGCTACTTGCTCCTTTGAAGTAACTTTTCCATAATTCGTGTTGAGGATGGGAGGGAAGTGCTGGGTACAAAACTTTTTTGATTTTTAAATGTTTTTCTAGCCACTTTGCCACTTCCATTGCTGTATTTTGGTGCCTTTTTATACGTGTGTGCAGTGTTCTTAGTCCCCTATGTGCAAGGTAGCAGTCGTGCGATTGAATGGTTACTCCATAATTTTTATAGCTCTCATAAAGCAATTTAAAAGTTTCACCTTCAGCAACCATAGCTCCCATCACTAAATCTGAGTGACCGGCTAGATACTTTGTCACCGCATATAGTGCAACATCAACTCCATAATCAAGCGGCTTAAATAACAAAGGAGTGGCCCATGAATTGTCACAAACGGTCACAATTTTATGTTCCTTAGCAACTTTTACTATATGCTCTATATTCGAAATCTCAAACGTTACAGAACCAGGAGTCTCGATCATTATCAATGAAGTATTACTCTGAATTAAATCAGTTATATCCTGTGTTGGATCATAAAAAGTTACTTCTGTTCCTCTTTTTGGTAGCTCATTTTCTGCAAACCTCCTAAGCCTATAATAACTATTATCTTGAATTAAAACGTGCGAGCCTGCTTTAGCGAAAGTTAGAATAGCAAAAGTAAGTGCAAATAGTCCGGAAGGATAAATAAGCGCTTGTCCACTCCCTTCAATTTCAGCCAGTGCATTTGAAAGATAATGAACAGTAGGAGTACCAACATTACTGTAGCTATAATCCCTTGCAACACCATCATTGATTACATCGTATATACTTTCTCCATTTGCTGCATTTAAGTAGTCCTTGTAAGTAGGGAATAATATGGTAGAAGAATGATAAACTGGCGGGTTCATGGAACCTTTATAGTCATTAAATTTTCTTCCTGCTTTAACTAATATAGACTCTTCCTTCACATTTTTATTATTTATTTTTTAAATTGTACTCATCTTGCGTATACAAGTGAAGAGAAATTGCATGTATTAGCTCTATCTCACCCTTCAATAACTCATAAATCAACTTGTGTCTTTTTAGAACGCTCATTCCAATAAAGCCGTCAGATATTAATATTAATTTAATGTGCGAAGGTAATGTTGAAGATGAAGCAAAATAATGATCAGCATGCTTTGCTGATTCATCGATAATGTTGATATCAATTACATCTATCGAATCGCGTATCTTTTCTTCTATTGTTTTAATAATATCCATAATGGTTTCTTTAAGCAACAATATGCTCCTCTTGTCATCCCAGTATCAGCTACTTGGATGACAATCGCAATTACTTATTCTCTTCTTTATTATCTATGTCTTGATAATCAGAATCTACTACTTTTTCCTCTTTATCATTTGGATTTCCTTCTGATGAAAAGCCATTTTCAGCACTATTTTGTTGAGATGCTTGATACATAGCTTCTCCAAGTTTCATAGATAATTGAGAAAGATTAGTAACTTTCTGCTGTATTGAATCAGCGTCATCAATGTTATCAGATTTACTAGCCTCTTTCAGCTCATTCAGTGCACTTTCAATAGCAGATTTATCTTCAGGTGAGACTTTATCACCATACTCTGTCAGAGACTTTTCTGTAGAATGGACTAAACTATCCGCCTGGTTCTTAACTTCGATGAATTTTTTACGCTTTTCATCCTCGTGAGCTTTTTCTTCAGCTTCTTTCACCATGCGATTTATTTCATCATCAGATAGACCACCTGAAGATTGAATGCGTATTTTTTGCTCTTTTCCAGTAGCTTTATCTTTTGCAGAAACGTGCGCTATTCCATTTGCATCTATGTCGAATGTCACTTCAATTTGTGGCCTTCCGCGCGGAGCAGGAGGTATCCCCTCCAAACTAAACTGGCCAAGTAGTTTATTATCAATTGCCAGTTTTCTTTCACCCTGATGCACCTTAATTGTAACAGCTGTTTGGTTATCTTCTGCAGTTGAAAACACCTGAGATTTTTTAGTAGGAATTGTAGTATTACGCTCAATAAGTGGAGTGAATACTCCTCCTAGAGTTTCAATACCAAGAGAAAGTGGAGTCACATCAAGTAGTAACACATCTCTTACATCACCTTGAATGATCCCCGCCTGTATTGCAGCTCCAATTGCTACAACTTCATCAGGGTTAACTCCTCTATGTGGATCTTTGCCAAAGAATTCTTTAACTTTCTCTATGACTTTTGGCATACGAGTCATGCCACCAACGAGAACCACTTCGCCAATTTGACTAGCAGACAAACCAGCATCCTCAAGAGCTTTTTTACAAGGAGCTATAGTTCTTTCGATTAAATCATTCACTAAACTTTCAAGTTTTGCTCTCGTTAATTTCATATTTAAGTGTTTTGGGCCACTTGCATCAGCTGTAATAAACGGTAGATTTATTTCCGTTTCCATTGCGCTTGATAATTCAATTTTTGCTTTTTCAGCAGCTTCTTTGATTCTTTGCATAGCCATTGGATCATTTCTCAAATCAATGCCATTACTTTTCTTGAATTCATCTAGTAAATAACTCACTACTCCATTATCAAAGTCTTCACCTCCAAGATGGGTATCACCGTTTGTTGCTTTCACTTCGAAAACTCCATCGCCTATTTCAAGTATTGAAACGTCAAATGTACCACCACCAAGGTCATATACTACTATTGTGTGCCCATGTTTCTTATCAAGACCATAAGCAAGTGCTGCAGCAGTCGGTTCATTTACTATTCTGAGTACATTTAATCCGGCAATTTTTCCTGCATCTTTTGTTGCTTGACGTTGAGAGTCGTTGAAGTATGCTGGCACTGTTATCACAGCATCTTTTACTTCCTCTCCAAGATAAGCTTCTGCTGCCTCTTTCATGTTTTGTAGTATAAATGCACCAATTTGGCTAGGAGAGTATTCTTTATTATCAGTTGTTTTAACCCATGCATCACCATTTTTTGCTGCAAACACTTTATACGGCACGTTTAGATTTTTCATTTCAGAATCACCGTATTGACGGCCTATTAATCTCTTAGTAGCAAAAAAGGTATTACTTGCATTGGTGGTTGCTTGTCTTTTTGCAGGAGCGCCAATCAACCTTTCTCCTGACGAAGTAAATGCAACTATAGATGGGGTAGTTCTTGCCCCTTCTTTATTTTCTATTACCTTTGTATCCTTGCCCTGCATTATTGCAACACAAGAATTTGTTGTTCCAAGATCTATGCCTATTGCTCTTCCCATAATGAGTACCCCATTGTAAATATTATCTGATATAAGAATATATAAGTATAGGGCTTATTAATTACAAGCCCAATTTAGGAGTTCTAATTAGTCATTAGAACTTAAAAGGCGCGAAAGCCACTTAGTCAGCCAAAAATTGCCTCGTAGTTTATTTGAATTATCAGCTTCTTCATTGCTGCTATCCCCAATTTGGTATCCAGAGTTCTGTAATGGCTTATAACCGTTTAAATTAACATCATCTCCTTGTTTTAAAACAAATGTATTTACATCTAAACTGTTATCAATACTGACGTTCAATGTAATATTAAACTCTTTTTCGATTGTAGAAACTGTATTGCGTTTGTTATTAAAAATGTGCGCTATAACTGCACTGTGTGCTACTAAATCAAAAGACTTATTTCGATTCTTGTTAGCAATATGTTGTAAATCCCTTAGTATTGATGAAACAATTACTTCGTTTGATTTTATTCTTCCAGTACCTTTGCAGTGTAAACATTCTGTAGTATTAATTTCTTGTATATTTGGTTTAATTCTTTGTCTTGAAAATACCATTAAACCAAAGTCATTTATGTAGCTAAATTGAACTTTAGCTTTATCGTCTTTAAACGCTTGCTTTATAGCAGACTCAACAGCTCTGCAATACTGATATTTCAACATATCAATAAAATCGACTACTATTAATCCTGATAGGCCCCTAAGATTTACCTGTCTTGATATTTCAGGTACTGCTTCCATATTGGTTCTATAAGCTGTTTCTTCTATGCTATCTTCTCCTGTCATCTTTCCTGAATTTACGTCTATTGAAACAAACGCCTCAGTTAAAGTTATTATCAAAGACCCACCAGATGGCAATTCTACTCTATTGCTATATAACTCAGAAATTTGATCTTCGATTCCGTAGTAAGTAAAGATCGGAGCATAACCTCTATACAATCTATAGCGCAACTTACTACCTCTTAGTGCATTGTTAGCATATTGCCTAACTGCCTCAAAAGCTTCCTTTCCAGACACTATAACTTCTATACCATCGCTACAAAAATCACGAACAGATCTCATAATTACATCTGCTTCATTGTAAATTAATGATGGAACGTTTACAGAGAAGGCATTTTTTTGAATGCTCTGCCATAATGAGGATAAGTAATTGTAATCCTGCTCAATTTCTTTCTTATTTTTTCCTGAACCAACAGTTCTTACTATTAAACCTGATCTTTTTGGCAAGTTTATTGAACTCAGTATCTCCTTTAACTGCTTTCTGACATTAGCATCTTCAATTCTGCGGGACACTCCACCTTTGCTCATGGAATTTGGCATGAAAACACAGTATCTACCCACTAAAGTTATGTATGTTGTAAATGAAGCTCCTTTATTGCCTCGTTCCTCTTTAGTTAGCTGGACCAATACTTTTTGATTTACTGAAATAACATCTTGTAATTTGTATTTTTTATATAAAGGTACCTCTCTTACAAAACCACTACCTGATCCGTTGACATTCTTACTAGCTGCAGAATCTGAAGAAACATTTGCTGAGGCTTCTTCTATACAATCGTCATTTGAGTAGCCCTCAAAGATAGTTTCCTTTTCTTTTTCTGGAATGTTGAAGTAATCTAGAGATATCTCGGAAAAAGACAAAAAACCTTGCTTATTTTTCCCATATTCAATAAATACGGCTTGCAAAGAAGGCTCTATACGCTTTATATAAGCAACGTATATATTACCTCTTAATTGTTTTTTTTCCTTGAATTCTTGTTCAAATTCTACAACCTTGTTATTAATTGACAAGGCAACTCTTACCTCATTAGAACAGATAGAATTTTCTATCAATAATACCCTTTTACCACTATTTGTCACTTATTTACCGTTTGCTTTTTATTCTGAAGTTAACTTTATGCTACTTAATGCACTGTTGATTGTCAAGGATTTTGCAATCTGCATTATTCGATTGACTTTTAGTATTTTGCGTAATAAACTCGCATAGAATTTATTATATCATTATAAGTATGGCGAAAAAAAATGCTTCTTTGCTCGTTAAGTTAGTCAGCACTGCAATCAAGATAACAAAAACTGGTGAAGAAAAATCAACTGGCTATTTTTATGTAAAAAAGCGTAATCCAAAAAAGCTCACCAAAAAACTGGAGTTTAGGAAGTATGACCCAGTAGTCAGAAGGCATGTGTTATTTAAAGAAGAAAAACTAAAGTAATTTTTTTATAAGGAATTTTATTATTATGCAAAATTTACAATTAAGTTATCCTATAATAGTAGAGTTGGGGGATGTGAAAGATACAAAACTGAAATTAATAAAGATCATTGCACAATTAATAAGTAAGAAGTACACAACACAGAAAAAAGCAGCAAACGCTCTAAAGATTGATCAACCTAAAGTATCTCAAATCAATAGGTCAAAAATCGAAGGGTTCTCCTTAGAATACTTGCTTAACTTATTGATTGTATTGGGCCAAGACATAAACGTAAGAATAAAGCATAATTCTAAACCTGCATAATATGGTATCCGTTCAGGCAATGGCGTCAACTTAAGGAAAAATATCAGCGATAGTGTATAAAATTTCTCTCTAAAACTTTTACCATTAAATTATCCAGAAGCCGCAGGAAACAGCACTTTTGTTTCTATTTTATTTCAACAAAGAAGTTTAAAATGTGTCCTTTTTAGGTGAAACATGCAAAAAGGAAAAAATTTTATTCTACAAATTAAAAATATAATATACTCGAAAGCTTTTCAGAGAATCCATTGTGTTGGAAAAAACAGTTTTACACGAACAAGAAAACTTCCTTTTTCGACAGTATTTTCTATGATTTTAAAGTTAGTTAAAAAAAGTTTGGGAATAGAATGTGAACTTATGGAGCCATTGACATGTACCCTCAAAGCAAGCTTTTTCTAAAGCAAGGTATAAGATTTGCCATACAGGCTTTCAAGAATTATTAGAGCTAAGCATCCAAACAGCCTATCAGGATGAACCTGAGTTGGAGAGGCTATAGACTTATTGCAGCAGATGGTTCTGGTATGAGATTACCCAGCTCTGAGGAAATTGTATCCGAGTTTGGCCGCTTTAAACCAAATGGAACAACAGGCACAATGCCACCATTGGCAATTTGTTTGTTGATTTGTGTACTTCGCTGATTTGTAGTGCTCGTCTTGCGGCTTGGAATATAGGTGAACAAACGTTGGCGGAAGAGCAATTACCCGAAGTTATCACTCAAATGCGTTCATTAAATCAAAAGAAATTATTATTTATCTATGATCGTGGTTATCCTTCAGTAAAATTCATTCAGCAGCATTATGATTTGGAAGTAGATTTTATTTTTCGCTTGCAAAAAAGAAATTATAGCAAGCTATGGGAACGAATTGCATCTGGAGAATTAGATTTCGATTTTATATTAGAAAATGAAAAGCTAAAAAATAAAATGAAAGGACAGAAAGTAAGAGTTATAGTGCTGACATTAGCCAACGGAGAAACAGAGGTATTGATTACTTCACTTTTTGACCGAGTAAAATTTACTTTGGAAGATATCAGCAAAGCTTATGTGTTAAGGTGGCATATAGAGGAGTGCTATAAACGACTCAAAATAGGTGCAGAATTAGAGAATTTTTCTGGCGTAAATTTAGAGGCTGTATTACAAGAATTTTGGGCAAACTTAGTCATGTGTAATATATTGTCGCTTCATATGTGTGATGCACAAGGGCCTTGGAATCCAGATCAAATTGCTGAGTATCGTTTAAATTTTTCAGTTTTATTTGGTGTAATGAGGCAGAAACTCTATCAGGTACTTATTGCGCCAAAAAACTTTCAAGCCCTTTTTAAGTATACGCGCTAAAGTTAAAATCCGACCAGGACAGCCGCGATAAGGTAGATAAGCCCAAACGCCATCATGTCTTTAGGAGAGTTTGCTAATGGAGGCTCTTAAGTTGACGCCATTGTCCGTTCAGCGGAGTGGCAGAATAAGGTAGACAAGATAAATCAATCCCGGTGTCAAGCACTGGGATCCAGGAATTTTATTAAGTTAGTAAGCATAAAAGTAGCCATTTTATGTTAAAATACAACGTTTTGATGATTATGAAAAAGCTGGATTCCAGACTGGAATGACACCATTTGTTGTAAACTCACTTCTTCTTGATTTGTAGAACAATAAAACAGTAAGCTAAAAGGGAACTTATTACTCAACAAAACAAGACTTAAAATTTTGTGCAATGCTATTGATTATAGCTAGATATGCATCTTTTCCAGGCTCTATGTCTGATCCAATAGGATCAAGAACTACCATTTTTGCGTCATTAGAAAGGGCGTTAGGCTTTATGCTATCTTCCTGTGAATGAGCAAATATACATTTAACGTTTTCTTCCTTCATTATCTTTTTTAGCTTCATTAAACTCTTCATACCTATGTAAGAATCCTCTTCTATGGAAAGAATAGCGCTTGGATGATTTAGACCGAAATATTTTTCAAAATATTGATAAGCATCGTGAGTAACGATGTATTTTTGATTTTTAAAATCATTCAGTTCTTTCATGATTTCTTTTACTTCTTGGTCTATTTTTTTTATAGCTTTTGTTGCATTAGAACTGTATCGATGGGAATTTCCTTTATCTATGTCAGACAATGTTGCACTTATAGAAAGTATCATGCTCTTTGCATTTTCGGGACTCAGCCACATGTGTAAATCTTTTTCATCTTGAATGTGAGTGATTTTTCTAGAAAATGAATGTGGCCGAGTAGGAAGTAGGTTGATTGCCTTTGACAATTGCACTAGTTCTTTATTATTTTTGGCGAAAGTTTGAACAAACGTCTCTAAGTTATCGTCAACATAAAATATAACGTCACTTGATTCTAAATTACTCGCATCAGATGGCTTTAATATATAATTATGTGCAGATGTTGCATAGCCAAGCAATTCCGGTTCTAAAATCCCTTCTGTAACAGAAGCTACAAGTGAGTGGATAGGTTTGATTGTAGCTACAACTTTTAAATTGGATGAAAAGGCAATATTATAGTATAGTGTAAGTGAAAGTAATAGAAAAAAAGCCAGTAAATGTCTCATATAAACGTTGAGAAGAAGTTAAATTTTGTCAATAAATTGAATAATGTCAATAATCGTGTTCTAAAAATAGAAAATCTTGCTCTCGTATATGATGGTAAAAGAATCCTTGATAATATCAATATGTTCATGGAAAGAGGAGACATAATTACAATACTTGGTCCAAATGGTGGAGGTAAAACCTCTTTAGTGAAAGCAATTGCTGGTATAAATAAAAATTATACTGGAAATATTGTGTTAGCTGAGAACACAAAAATTAGCTACATGCCGCAAAATTTTAGTATTAGTAATTTGATGCCAATAACAGTTGAATATTTTCTTTTAAATAGCTCCTTGAAAAGACTAAAGAAAAATCAATCCATTATTACAGAAACGATAGAGTTGGCTGGTATCGGTAACATTTTGAAAAATCAAGTGTTAGAAATTTCTGCAGGGCAAACACAATTATTACTGCTTGCACGTTGTTTAATTGCAGAGCCTGACTTGATCATTCTAGATGAGCCAGTTAGTGCAATGGATATTAACGCACGGGCTAAGTTCTATGATATTATAAGCAAAATAGCAAAAAAACGATTGGTATCGATTCTTATGACTTCTCATGATCTTAACTCTGCTCTACCATGCTCAGATTACATAATTTGTATAAATAATACTGTCTACTGCCAAGGTAAGCCTGGTGAGATTATGAAGGATAAAACCCTAAATGAAATATTTAGCAGTTACGCAGCGAAATGATTCAAAATATTTTGCGTCTTCTGCACATAACTACAGTGCTGACGCGTTACAATATATTACCTTATTTACTTCCACCATCAAAGAAATCAATAAATAAGATACAAGGCCATAAACTAAAGCGTGCTCTTGAAAAATTAGGTCCGGTGTTCATTAAGTTTGGGCAGTCTATCTCATCACGTACTGATGTTTTAAATGAGGATATAACAAATAACTTGTTATTGATATGTGATAGATTGCCATCATTTTCACATAAAATAGCAGTTAAAACTATAGAAAGTGAGTTTAATTGTAAATTGAGCGACATTTTTTCAAGCTTTTCTGAAAAGCCAATTGCAGCAGCATCGATTTCTCAGGTGCATAGAGCGGTTACAACTGAGGGTAAGGAAGTTGCTGTGAAGGTTTTAAGGCCAAATATTGAGAAAACATTCTCAAGAGATATAAAAATGCTTTCTTGGCTTGCAGAAATTGCAGAAAAATTTAGCGAACAATCAAAAAGGCTGAGGCCAATTGAATTAGTTAAAACTTTTGCTGAAATTTGCCGATTAGAGTTAGATCTACGTTTTGAAGCTGCTCACTCTTCGGAACTAAAGGAAAACACAAAAAATGACAGAGGTTTTTATGTACCTGAAATAGATTGGAACAGAACTGCAAAAAAGGTTTTAACATTAGAATGGATAGAAGCAACGCCAATATACGAAGTTGAAAAACTGAATAATCATAAGCAAATAGCCATCAACCTTATAGAATCGTTTTGTAATCAGGTATACAGGGATTGTTTTTTTCATGCTGATATGCATCCTGGAAATCTAATGGTTGATAGTAATAACAATATTATTGCTCTGGATTGTGGAATCATGGGTAGAATAGATCGTGAGACATGCTATTACGTTATAGAGATACTCAAAGGCTTTTTAAATCGGGATTATGATCACGTTGCAAAAATGCACTTTAAAGCTGGTTATGTTTCATCACAGCATAGAAATTTTGTCACAGCTTGCAGGGCAATAGGTGAACCCATTATTGGGCAGCCTATACAGAAGATTTCATTTGCTAGTTTACTTGCTCAGCTATTAAAAATAACTGGTGATTTTGATATGAAAGTTCAAACACAATTGTTATTGCTGCAGAAAACTATGATTTTACTGGAAGGGACATGTAGAAAGATCTACCCAGAAATCAATATGTGGAAAGTAGTTGAAGCGTGGATAAGCAGTCAACATGAAAGTAAAATAGGGTATAGGGAAAAAATTAGAAGTTCTTATCCTGTAAAAACAATCCAAGGGATATTTAGCCTTATAGAAAAATTAAACCTAATAGCTGATAAAAAATTAGAAAACATCCAAATTAAAAATAAATCAAATGGAAAAGTCTATTTTTTACTGTGGTCTGTAATTATAATTCTAATTGTTAAATTTTTAATTTCTTAAACTGTGGGAAAAAACTGCGTTAAGCCCAATTTTTATTCAACTTAATTTTTAATCTGCAGGAGCCGAGTTGAGAATGTCCAATTTTCCACTTTCTTTATGTATCTGTTCAGCAGAGTGGCAAAATAAGGTAGACGAGAAAAGACAACTATAGGAACAAATGGGTGTCATGCCAGTGCGTGACACTGGCCTCTTGTTTCAATGTTAAACAAAATACCATAGAATTCAAAAAGACAATTCCTAGAAAATTTCTACATCCAAAAAAGGCATAAGTTATGTTAATGCTGTTTGAATGAGATGATATAAAGATAAGCCAAATTTTTACAAAGAAAACATTTCAAGCAGCAAGACACCTTTGATTGAAAGAGAGCACCAAATTTATGGGGTGAGTAACTGCGCTATTTCAACTATAGTATTTTCTAAAACGAATGATAAACGTCTAAAATGGTATTACCAACTAAAAGGTGTAAGTCTGTACATTGATGCATTAGAGGTCTGAGGCAACTTTTGATGGTGTGCCAACAATGCTCTATCGGATTTAGATCAGGTGAATATGTTGGAAGATAAAGCAAATGACAGCCAAAAGACTCTATTAATGACTTTGTTTTGGGAGTTTTATGGAATGTAGCATTATCCATAACTATGGTTGCATCACGCTGTAATTGTGGAAGTAATCTTCGCTCTAACCATACATTAAATATATCTTTATTACACCCTCCTGTGAAGGTCATTGGTGCAATAAACTTCTCATCCACCTATTATACTCACTCTTTCCCGCTTTTTTCCTGGAACATCAGCATATATTTTTTCTCCTCTTGGAGCTCGTGCATATTCTCGGTATAGTCTATTATCAACTCCTGCTTCATCTATATATAAAATGCTACAGTGGTCTATTTTTGAAACTTTATCGATAAATTGCTGCCTATCTTCTTGATTGCGCTCTTGATAGAATGTGACTTTTTTTAAAGGTTATTTTTAGCTGTCTTAATCTATACCAAATTGCACTTATCCCAAAGCCAAGGTTTTGTTTCATTTCTGCTAGTGTGTGATCTGGGTGTTTTTTGACATATTCTTTGAGTATTTCTGGATCTATTTTTCGAATAAAACCAGTACTTTTTACCGCTTTGAGACCTTGGCCAGTAGCTTTCTTTTTTAGCCATCTATATAGTGTTGCTATCCCTATCTCAAAAACCTCTGCAACTTCAACCTTTGACTTTCCTTTTTCTACCAAAGACACTGCTTTTTCCCTTAAATCTACACTATATACCATCGCTTTCCCTACTTTAAAAAAACATATTATACCTTTATCATTCGCTTTTGAAAATACTATAGTTAGCGGAATGACGGTTTTTCAAATTGTCGGTAAATCTAAGTCAGTTTAGCTATAATTTCCTAAATTTGCTCACAATCTCTTGACTTGACACATATGTTTTTTTCCCAAATGTTACTATCTTCCTCCTTTTCCTTTCTCAATTTGTGCAACCATTTCCTTTACATTTGCATGCGTGAGAAGGGAATTTTTGCTGACATGAGATTTTGGATCAGATTTTGCTGTTACGTGTTTCGTTGCAGATCTTTTATTCTCTGTTAGAAATGAATGAGATTGTTTTTTCTTCACACCGATATCCGCTTGTGCTGCTGGAGTGGTTTTGCTTTCAGCAAGCTGTACATTAGCATTTCCTTTTGCTTGATTTTGCTCAAATTTTTCTTTTAATGCCTTTACTTTACTGCCCATCTCGCGATTAGCTCCTCCTTTCATAGTAGCTGCTGCTACTTTTGGTATCGCCTTACCAGCAGCTTTTTGTGCTGATTTCCTATTGTCTTGATTTTCAGATTTTAGTGGTACTCTTTCAGCTGATTTTTTAAGAATTACTCCTACTACTTTTGGCTCTGTGCTTACTTTTTGATTAGCACGGCTTAGATTTTTAGGCTTTGGCGGTACTGCAGGTTTATCTTTGATTACCACTTTCGATTCTTGTCTAACTTCTTGACCAGTAGTAAACATTTTTTTTGGCACTTGCGGTGGTTTTGGTGGTACGAGGGATTGAGGTTGTTGTTTCTGCTTACGTTCTCTTTTTGCTTCTATATGTTCTTTAGGAACTGTTGCATAAATTGGCTCTTCTTTGGGCGATTTTGAACTCTGCGAATTTTCTATTAAAATTTTACTCTTCTTCTCTTGATAATTTGATATCTCTTTGTATACAGACTCTTCATTTAATGAACTTCCATAGCCTGAATCTTCTCTCTGCTCATATAAAGGATTTTCCTTTTGCTTTTTCTCTTGATAATTTGATATGTCTTCATATTCAGACCCCTGATCTAATGAACTTTCATAGCCTGAATCCTCAGAAGGATTTTCCTTAGCATCAGGCATACTAAAACTATTAGCTCCTTTTAGTAAAGAAGATGTAGACTTTGCCTTGCTTTCTCCATCTGAGGATATTTCTGATTTAAAGCGTACCTTCCTCGAATCTGGAGCAGCCGGAGGTGCTGTTGTTGGTCGCTTTATTTGCCTCATGCGATTACCACCTAATTTTTCTTTCGGCTGTTCTTCTTTTCGCAGCTCAAAAGTACCTTCCTTTTGCTTTCTACCTTCCAAACTCACTTCGTGTGATCTATCTTTTCCTTGACTCTTTTCACTTTGTTCTAAATTTAAAGAATCTTTTAAAATATTATTTTTTCTGAAATCTTTTTCTAATTGTTCCAAGAGATCAATTTTTTTTAAAATTCTTGTATACTTAGCTGCTGTTTCTAAAGTGAAACTTGACAACTCATCATTTACAAAATTACTTATACTACTGTTCTTGGTTGGAAAATTTTTTCCCAAAATTCTATTCATTAATGTTTTAAAAAGACCTAATGGCTGTTCTACATAATTGTTCAAGTCAGTATATATAACAAACTCAGCTATACCTTTTGCCTCACCTGTAAAACCTTCTAATGCATGAGATAAATCCCTTAACGTTTTGTTATATTGTTTCTCTGCATTTCCTAGCTTTACAGCTTTGATCAGAGAATCGAGATTTTTTTTATAGTTCTCACTTTTAAATGGATTATTCATACTAATTACAGCTCATTATTTATTAAAATATAGATCTAAAATATTAAGATCTAGTAAATATTACTTTTGTAATTCATGTAGAACTATAGCTATAATAAGTAAGATTTCCCTACGTCATACCGCCGCGGTATCTCCAGATCCCCCTAACAACTTACTATTACCCACAAATATAAAGTTCGTGAGCAAGTCGCCATCCTTCTGCTAAATCAAAGAGACGTTTATATCCTTTCCAAAGAGTAATTGGTCCTGGTTTTGGGTCATTTTTTCTTGCTAAATGGCCTCCAAGTTCATGAAACAGCTTCTTTTATGTTGGGAACTACACTTGGACATGGTTTTCTGTGTATTTTAACGTATAAAACTTTCCATTCTTCTTCAGCTAATAAGGTAGTACATGGTAATGTTGGGTTAGCTCTTGCAATTGATGTAATAAAGAAGATCCTCCAAGCAATAATACTCATAACTGTTAGATATCTCATTAGTCTTTCTGCTATTCCAAGCCTACATTCTTCAACTTTGAGACCGGATTTAAAATTTTATGTAATATCTCTATTTTCCATCTAAGGCAATTGTAAGTTAAAAACGTGATATAAAAGAGATAAGAGAGAAAGATAACCCTGCTCACTAGGAATAGCGGGCGTGCGCGACCGAAAGGAAATTGGTATTACAACCGTTGGTATCAAGGTACGCTAGCCCTATCTCTCGATACGTTTGAATAGTTGCTTGGGACATATATATGCACCCGTTTACAATCTTAAATTAACTAAAACTATCGAGGTTTATTATGGTTACATCTTATCAAAATTTTATTGGCATTGACATCGGAAAATTTAAAAATGTCGTTGCAATTCACAAACAGAAGAATGCTGTCGAATTTGATAATAATGCTTCTGGTTGGCAACAATTATTTCAAGAGTTTTCAGATATTCTACCTAATGCTTTAGTGACTTTAGAAAATACAGGGAAATATGAGCTTGGCTTATCACATTTTCTTACCGACAAAAATATTGCCGTGCATCGAGCTAATACTCGTAAAGTAAAAAGCTTTATTTTATCTCACGGAACTTTAGCAAAGTCTAGATGCAAGAGCTCTTGCTCAATATGCGCCATAGAACTATCTCTCTATTTGTACCTACCTCTACAGAACAATCAACTTTGGCTGCACTTTGTCAACGTCGTGATGATATTACGCAAATGAGAACTCAAGAAAAATGCAGACTTGAAGCACCGGAAAATGATCATATAAAAGAAAGCTGTCAAAAGACCATTGAGTTTTTCGATAGTCAAATAAACGAACTCAATGATACTATACAAAAGATTATTGATGAAAGCCGCGAATTACAACAACGCCAAAAAATTCTTAAAACAGTTCCTGGAATAGGTAAAAAGTTATCACAAGATTTTTTGTGTTTAATGCCAGAGCTTGGTTACTTAAATAGAAAAGAAGTAGCAAGTCTTGCCGAAGTTGCACCGCATCCAAAAGAAAGTGGTAAAGCTGTTGGTTACCGAAGGATTACAGGTGGTAGAAGTAACGTTCGTTCAAAGCTCTTTACAGCCGCTATGGCTGCTACAAGGTCAAAATCTATACTTGGCGCCTTTTATTCTAAGCTTGTTGAAAGTGGTAAGAAGAAGATGGTGGCTATAACAGCCCTAATGCGTAAAATTATAGTAATTGCTAATACAAGACTTAAAGAAGCAATTAATTTGCATACTTAAAAATCTTCACAACGGTAACTGAAATTGGCTAATAAATATGTGCGTCCACACAGACTTAAAGCACATATTCATTAGCTTAAGCAG
Organism: Wolbachia endosymbiont of Rhagoletis cerasi; assembly: GCF_018454475.1. Classification (NCBI taxonomy): domain Bacteria; kingdom Pseudomonadati; phylum Pseudomonadota; class Alphaproteobacteria; order Rickettsiales; family Anaplasmataceae; genus Wolbachia; species Wolbachia endosymbiont of Rhagoletis cerasi. The sequence goes on from NZ_JADCNC010000011.1 coordinate 29,068, forward strand.
AAATTGCTGTGGTAGCTGTTTGATATAAAATTCTATTTCTATGACAAACGGGTTTTTATTGCCCATATAATTTGCAAAATTACACAAATAAAAAAATTTTTAAAAAACATAGTTGATACCAACTAATTTTTTCAACAGCTTCATCGAAAGTATTAACTGAAAGATTCGTTAATAGCATCCATTCTAGCGGTTTTTTTTAAGGGAAGGGGAGTTTTCTCAACAACATAAACTGCATAAAGTGGTAATTTAGGTAGTTCTTCCGTCTTATGCCTAATATTATTCTTAGATGGATTCATCATAAACTTTCCAAATCTAACTTCCAAACGTGCTGTTCTTTTTGGCTTATTATCTTTTACAGGAACTTCAACTTCTACCGTACCTGCACAATGAGAGGATTTAATAAATGCCCATAACTTCTGCTCACCTTTTTCAGGATATCGAGATTTTCTATTTACTGCTCTATCTCTGCATGCTCTAACTAGCACTGCCGAATTAAGATTATGTGCAAGCTCAAAAAAGTCATATATATCTGCTTCTCTATCGCATACAGTTATAGTCTCAGTTTGAGTTGGATCAATAATATTATTTGTTTTTCTTAAAGTTTCCAACCACTTTACGCTTTCTTTATCTTCAATGCGATCGCTCTTTTTTTTAAGGTTCTCAGTTTCTTCAGGTCTTGAATAAACTTTTTGATCTAGTATCCCTAGTACCAAACCTTCTATACTAACGGCAAGAGCTGTATGCATTATAATACCTTTTGCAGTATCATAACTGGACAAATTTGCTAATCCGCTTGTTTTTTTATGGTTATTATATACAATGTAACTGGTATCTTGAATGACAAGAACCCTCTTGTGAGCTTTTGTTCTCTCAACCGTCTTATTAATATGTGTAGCTAAAATATCACTTTCTTTTACATTCTCATTTTGAAAAAAACGTTATGCTGTTTTTGCTTCTGACCAACTTTCACATGCTTGATTAATCTAACTTTCAGGTAATTTTGTCAAACATATCAGCAATCTTTACTAATCGCTCAGTTAACCTTTTATCTCCAAATTCATTTTTAGCCCATTCACTACTTTTACTTGCCATTTTACACCCTCAATATTTGCAAACTTTAATATTGTAATATTTTACTTTTTAGTCCATTTATATTTGTGGGTAATAGTAAGGAATGACACCGTCTTGGATGGAAACCAGTGTCAGCTACTTTCATGACACCATCACAAGGTGAAACTGGATCCCAGTGGGCTTTGTTGCATCGCTCAAGTGAAAAGAACTGGCAGTTACTGACAAAATTCATTATAAATAGCCATTTAACTGTTGAAGAAAAAATATGCCACAAAAAATGAGAGTCAGTAACTGCCATGAATATAACAAATTTCTCCAAGAAAGAGGAAGCATTTTTTGTTATATCAATGACGCCATAGAAAATTGGTACGAGAATTGTCCAAAAATGCAGGGCGGCAACTATATTTATAGTGATAAAGTTGTGATTTTGGTGCATATAATCGTCAGTTTCTTTAGAATTGGTTTAAGACAAACAGTCGGGTTTATAAAAGGGTATTTGCAACAAATAGGAAGAGATTTGGCAGTTATCAGCTATTCACAAGCATCAAGAAGGTTTAAGAAACTTAATATTAAGATAAATGATTGCAGAATTGATAAAAATAATATGGAAGATATCGAAATTGCTATAGACAGTACAGGAATTAGTATATACAACAACACTCCTGAAGGAAAATAGCACTGACAGAAAATATCGTGGCTATGAGCAAACGAGAAAATTGCACGTAATGTTGAATATAAACAACAAAAAAGCCATAGCTGTAAAATACAGTAACGGTGTCTACTCTGATCACTATGGAGCTTGTGATTTGCTAAAAGAAGTTGATTTTCAGCATGCCATAAAAGCACTATATGCAGATAGAGCATGTGATAGGCACAAGTTTTATAAGTTGTGTAACGAATATGATATAAAGACAAAAATTCCACCAATAAACAATGCGGCAGAACATCCAGAAATAGATTATATGTCTGACAGGAATGCTGCTATTAGGTTAATAAAATTATACGGTGAAGATGGCATGAAAGAATGGAAAAAAGAAGTAAATTATGGGAAAAGATCTTATATTGAAGGGTTTTTCTCAAGATTAAAGCAAATATTCGGATTTAGTTTTAGGAATAAATCTGAGATAAATCGAGAAAAAGAACTGCTAATCAAATGCTATTTGCTTAATAAATTCACTGATATTGGTATGGCTAAATTTGAGATAGTTACATGAATTTACCATAAATCACCATCTCATAAAGTGTGATGCAACAAAGCCATCCCAGTGTCAGCTACTTGGATGACAAGAAAGGGAGCACTGGAATGACAGGAGAAGGGGGCTACTACCGTCATAAAGGAACCAGTGTCAGTTACTCGGATGATACCTTTTTCTACTTAATTTGGGTTATGCAAGAAGTCTATTCGCGGTATAGATTCCGCTAACACGTAGCGGGATGACGGTTGTCGGTAAATCTAAGTCAGTTTAGCTATATGCTTTTAATTCCCCCAAAAGGAGAATTAAATATGTGAAGTTCTAGTTGATATGACTTAATGAATGGTTAGTTTAAATTACTAATTTATTTAAGAGATTTTGATAATATTTAACCCACTCGCTTTTCTATTTTCCATATCACGATGTGCTTGAATTATTTCATCAAATTTATATTTTTTATTGATCCGTACAGTTAAAAGTTTTTTTCTTATCATCTCGAAGATTTCCATTGTGGTAAGCACTAATGTGAATCTATCATGCTTATAATGGTATATTGAGGTTCCAGTTGCAAATAACGAACGTGAACTAAGTAAAGAAAAACTAATAGGAGCGTTACCTGATATCTGCCCATAGGAAACGTATATGCCGAACCTGCCTAAAGATTCAAAAGAAAGCTTGCTTGTAGCGTAACCTATGGGGTCATATACTGCACCTACTCCTCTGTTTTGCGTAATCTCCATAATTTTAGAAACGAAGTCTTTATCATTGTAGTTTATTGCGTATGTGCAGCTACTTTGTAAAGCTATCTTCATTTTTTCATCAGAGCTTACAGAACCTATCACTACACCTTTTTTATCCTTTGCCCATTGGCATATTATTTGTCCTAAACCACCATTAGCCCCATGAACTAGCACGAAAGCACCAGGCCTAACTTTATAAGATTGATTAACTAAATAGTGAGCTGTCATACCTTTAAACAGCACTGCAGCAGCAACTTCATCAGATATGTCATCTGGAATTTTTATCAGATATTTCTGGTGTATAATGCGCTTTTCACAATATGCCCCTGGAGGAGCTGTGCAATATCCAACTCTATCTCCGACCTTCAACCCATCACTGATTTTTTTACCAAGCTTTTCAATAACTCCCACTGCTTCTACCCCAAGCACTGATGGTAAATTTTTAATTTTGCGCGTACCTTTTCTGTGCTCTAAATCATAACGATTTAAGCCGATAGTTGTGTGACGCACTAAGACTTCCTCGCCTTTTGGCTCACCTATACTCTTATCTACAAATTCTAATACTTCTGGTCCCCCAGTTTTTTTTATTTGTATAGCTCTAACCATGATGAATATTAAGACAAAAACTTTGATTATGTTATCTAACAATTAATATTTTGCAAAGTTATTGTTTTCACAATCAATAGACTTCTTGCGTTACCTCCTGTCATCCCAGTGTCAGCTACTCGGATGACACCCTATTGATTACTGAAATGACACGGTTTGCAAACATTCTGTTACTTAAGCTTAAAAAACGTGTATGATAGCGTTATTTCACTTAAATCTTTTGTATTACTATCAAGCATTATCTCAGGATCTATATAGAAAGATACGGGCATAGCTGCTTTTTGTTTTGGTAGCAACATTTGCTCTTCAAAACAAAAGCATGCAATTTTATTGAAATACTTACCTGCTTTGAAAGGCGTAACATTATACACCGCCATTCCAAATGAAGGCTGATCAGATAGATTTTTTGCGTAATAAAAAGCTAAACTTTGTTCTCCTATGTTTACATCAACATAGTTAGTTTCTGATTTAAATTCCCAAGGTAGATCGGACATTATATCAGCATTGAAATGGACCCTGATCTTTTGGTTAGTTATATTTGTTGTTGTGTTAGTTACTTTTCTTATTGTGCCACCATACCCAGTAGCTTTACAAAAAATGCTATATAGAGGCACCGATGCATATGTAAGACATATCATCGACACAACTAAAGATATTAAAAAGAAGACTATAGAATTTTTATCATTTCTCCTTAAAAAGGAGAACATTTAGTCCCTGTTATTAAGTAACCTGAGCAAACTGAGAAATATATTGATAAAGTCTAGGTAAAGACTAGTTGCACCAAGTATTGCCAGCTTAGTAGTAGCAGCTTCTGAACCATCATTATACTTGTAATAAACATCCTTGATTCTCTGAGCGTCAGATGCAGTTTTTAAAGTAAACACTATTACCGATATGAATGATATTGCAAAATCGAGTGGACCACTTCCAAGGAACAAATTCACTACAGATGCTATAATTAATCCCCAGACTCCCATTCTCAAAAAAGAGCCCATACTTGTTAGATCTCTTTTTGTGATGTTACCATACAAAGCCATAGAGCCGAACATGATTGATGTAATGAAAAATGCTCTTGCTATACTTTCTGCAGTATAAATTATGAAAATATAGGATGAAGACATTCCAATTAATACTGCAAACGCAAAAAATATGGTGAATGCAGACTGAACACTAAGATGTAGAATTTTAGGGTATACAAAAAACACTAGTACAAGTGGAGAAAATATTACTGTATACAACAGGACTGGATTAGAATGAATTACCTGAAAAAGACCTGAAAACACCGTTAGGAACGCGACAAGCCCTGTAACGCCTAAAGCTAAAGCCATATAATTATATACTTTAGTTAGGTAACTTCTAAGCCCAGCACTGTAGTAAGCGCCTTGAGAGCGAATATCCTGTTCATTTCTCATGTAAGACATAATATAACTCCTTTTATCCATTACTTAACACATTATAATATAAAACCATATTTTTATCAAGTGTTTTTATTATAAACAGCTATGCGCTGGCATTTGTTTTAATATAAATAGAATATAGGCCTATTGCTGCTGCATTTGAAACATTTAAACTGTTAATTGCATTTGACATTGGTATTTTTAAAAGATAATCACAGTTTTCTTTAACTAACCTCCGCATTCCTTTCTCTTCGGAACCAAAAATAATTACTCTTTTTTTCTCAAAACTCTTTATTTCATCTATATTTTCTTTAGTATTGCAATCAAACCCATAACACCAGTAACCGACCTTTTTTAAATACTGCATAGTTTTTACTATATTTGTAACGTATATTAGTGGGACAATATCCAATGCTCCACTTGCTGCTTTTGCAATAGATGCATTTTCACTTGGTGAATGGTTATGTGGTAAAACCAATGCGTCGACATTAAAACAAGCTGAAGTTCTTAAAATCGACCCAATATTGTGCGTGTCAGTGACTTGATCTAAAATGACTATAGTAGAGCTATCGTTCGAGCTTTCAGCTATTTCTTCAATGCTTAAGTTATAAAGAATAGGGGCAACATTTAAAGCAATTCCCTGATGGTTAGCACCTTTGGGTAAAACGTCATTAAGTATTTTGCTTTCTACTAATCGAACTTTAATGCCCTTACTGTCTACACATTGCCTAATTTCTTTTTTGTGCTCTCTATAGAAATTTTCTGTTGCTAACAGTTCTATACACCGCCTATTTTTATTCTTCAGTGCTGACATGCAGGTGTGCTTTCCATACAGCCAAAAATTCTCATTAGTTTTTGACGATTTCATCGTATTATTGAAAATCGGGTTTTTATAGAATAAGCAACATTTTACTATGTTTGAATATTGTTGTAAAATTATACAATTCGATTAATGCGTTTATGTCGGACGATGAGTTGGATTGGCAAAAAAATGTTAAGCCAATAAAATGTGGAAAAGTTACTTTGAAAGTTGATCATAAAGTAAATATAAAGTCTATGGTTGATAAAGGTACCTCCGACTTACAAGGGAATTTTCTTAATACCAATAATGGTAACTCATCATTTTGTCTTGACTACAACACAAAATCAAAGATTGATAGGGGTAAATATTTTATAAGCGATAAGCTCGATTTGCATGGCTATAATATAGAGGATGCTTACTGTAAATTGATAGATTTTATTATCAAAAATTATCGAGCAGGAAATAGATGTTTATTGGTAATTACGGGATACGGCAGTGCAACAAACAAAACAGACACTATAAAGAGTAACTTAAATAAATGGTTAAATGACACTAAAATCCAGCATATGGTTCTATACTACCAACAAGCTACGAAAAAACATGGTGGTAAAGGGGCTTTTTATGTTTTATTAAGAAGGAATAAAAACCTTGAGTCCTGATACTTAAAATTCCTTTTAAGCCTTAATTTTTCTTGTATAACCATACAGTGTTCGGCAGCGCGTGACGCACAACTGTGCAAACATTGTGATTTGGGTCTACCAGGAAGGATGTCTCCCAGTACCTCTTTTCCCGTCATCCCGCTACGTGTTAGCGGGATCTCATTTCACTTTATGAGGGTGTCATCCGAGTAGCCCCTTTCTCGTCATCCCGCTACGTGTTAGCGGGATCTCATTTCACTTTATGAGGGTGTCATCCGAATAGCTTGACTACTTGGATCCAGATTGGATACTGAGTTGGTGAGTATAAAAGTATAGCTTCTACGTCATACCGCCGCGGTATCTCAGCCGCTAACAAGTAGCGGGGTGACGAGTTACTATACCGCTGCGAACCGTCATACCGCGATTTATTCCATAGCTGTACGAACATTCATTTTTGAAGGTAAACTGCACAGCAAATGGTGTCATTCCAGTGCTTGACACTGGAATCCAGCCGGCTTTGTTGCATCGCTAGCTATGATGGATTAAAGATAAAAAAGGTGGAGAATATCAGTAGCTTATTATTCTGGTATTTATAACAAGAACGGTCAGTGAATACCTAATTTTGAGTAAAAGAAATTTCACTACCACTCACTAATCCGGCTAAAATTCAAGAATTTCAATGCTTTAGCTATTTTCAATAGAATTAAATTTATTAATATAAATAACAAGTTACTATTCTTAAATTTGATCAGATTGATTGCAAAAAAAACAAGATTTTCAATAAGTTGCTTATAATCCTAATTATAGTTAGCCTTTCATAAGTAGCGATGCAACAAAGCCATTCCAGCGTCACGCGCTGCCATGTGATATACAATTTCCTTCGAATTACAACGTACGTGCGCTCTATATGCACTTGATTGACAAATGCTCTCTTATCAAAATCTCAAGAATCTGCACTATATTTAATGCTGCGCCTTTGCGCAGGTTGTCAGCCACTATCCACATATTTAATCCGTGCTCAACAGTATTGTCTCTTCTAATACGCGATACATATACAGCATTCTCCTGTACAACATCAATTTGAGTTATGTATTCACTATCTTCACGCCTGTTGTACACTAAAACTCCACTATCTTCGGCTTCACTTAGCACTTCACGAGCTTGTTCTTCAGTGATATGTTGATCAAATTCCACATTTACTGCCATAGCGTGACCGATAAAGACGGGTACCCTTACACAAGTTGCAGTAACTTTTATATCTTCCTCTAAAATTTTTTTTGTCTCCTCTTGCATTTTCCATTCCTCTTCTGTAGAGCCATTTTCCATGAATTCTCCTACATGGGGAATGCAATTGAATGCTATTTGCTTAGAGAATATCTTGGGTTTTTTAGCTTCGTTCATAAAGATTTTTTTTGTCTGGTCATAGAGCTCATCCATTGCTGCTTTGCCTGCACCAGAAGTTGATTGATAAGTTGAAGCAACGATTCTCTTTATTTTTGCTTTTTGGTGTAATAGATGTAGTACTAGCAGCATCTGTATTGTAGTACAGTTTGGATTGGATATTATGTTGTGGTTTTTATATTCCATAATTTTTTCTTTATTAATCTCTGGAATAATGAGTGGCACACCCTCTTTCATTCTAAAATGGGAACTGTTATCTATCACGATGCATCCAGCCTGTGTTGCAATTGGTACATACTCTTCAGAAACATGAGATCCAGCACAGAAAATGGCTACATTAGTTCCAACGAAGTCATAATCCTCAAGGCATAAAACTGTTAACTCTTTGTCACCAAAGCTCACCTTCTTCCCTTCTGATTTTTTCGATGCAAGTGCAATAACGCAATCTATCGCCTCATCTTGAAATTCAGCAAGCGTGCTTAATACCTCACGCCCTACTCTTCCGGTTGCTCCAATAACAGCAATTTTGTATCTCATATAGATGAACCTCTAATTTTAAAGTTCTATTATATTTTTACTGACAAAATTTACAATTGTTTTAATATTTTTACCTTGCAATTAATTGTAATTTAGCTATTATTATGCAATATTAGTAATATTACATAGTGAAATGAAAGATGAGTAAGGAATACGATGAAACTAAGGTTAAACCTGCAATGTCTACACCTCAAGGGCCTGAAGGAACCAATGGATCAAAGGCCCAAAGTGTTCTTTCGAATAAAAGAAAGCCTACAATAAATTTTGATGATAAAAAGTATGGTGTAAAAACCTCTAAAATAGACCAACAGTCTCTAAACAAAAGACAAGAATCTTCAAAGCTAAGAGATCTCTTAAGGTCAATACCAATAATAAGGAGATTTTTAGCAAGGATTTTCACACCTGAAAAAATAGAAATCATCAGTAACCCTATATATGACAACATGGAAGCATATAAAAAATCGCAGGAAGATTACCCTAGTAAGATAAAAGATGAAACTAGTATAGATGATGAACACACAAAAGAAGTAGATAGTAAACTTGAGAAGGGTAATGTTGAACAAGTGGACAACAAGAAAAGTCGTAGTTCATAAATATCAATCATTTAAAAATTATCTCTAGTTATAACATTGTATCTGTTCAGATGCATGGCTCATGTACAAATATTGAAACAAAAAGTATCCGTTCAGGAGAGTGGTTTAAGAAACAATAGATAGAAGGTTTTGGAAAGGATTGAGACCCCTTTGTTTCCATGTTAAGTATAACGAAATTATCCGCTCAAGGAATGTGTTTCCTCGCTTTGATTGTGTAAAATATGAATTTTTGCAATAAACGACATAATGCCGTATTTGCCGTTCAGCATGGTTATTTGTCAGCGGAATATTTTCTGGGTCATCTAAAAATTTCCACATCATTCTTTCAGATTTCAAAATATTTTTTGCAACTCGAGAAGCTCCAATTGCTTCAGGTAAACGGCTTCAAGTAATACCTTGTACGTTTTCGCAATTTTCTGGCACGTCTGGTAAATCTAAAAACATCTATCTCATTTTTTAGCAAGGCCTTTTTTAGTGCAAATAATTCAGTGGCTACGTTTCTTAAGTAACAGCCCAGAACTTTAACTTCAATGTTCCAACTATGCGCTAACCTTTCAAAATCTCTTGATAAATGTGCCCAACAGATTTGCCTGTTCTTATCGGCAAAGTAGTTGTATGCTGCGTACCTGTCGTAAGCTATTGCGATTGCAGAACTTACTATTTTGTAAAACCTTCATTCCTCTTGACTCTGTCAATTTTATAAAACTTGCTGTATTACTGGCAAACATCCAGCACCAACCAAGTTTACCTTTGTTATAATGGCTCGTTTCATCGATATGCAGAACTTCACTTTTACTTACTTCTTGCTCGATTTGCTCATATGCTTCTTGGCATTTTTCTGCAACTCTAGCCTCGCTATTTGACACGCTACCAACACTGATGTCCAGGTTGAAAATATTTTTTATAATATTTGCTACTTCTCTTTTCGAGTTCTTGTAAAATCCGCTCAGCGCCGCAATTGTTGACTTAACTTTTGGACCAAATGTATCCGCAGTAACACCTTCTGGTAGCCTGCTACTTTTTCTTTTTCCACACTTGCAACAGCGGCCATTGGTATTCCACAACATAAGGCTTAATTTCTGGCAAATCAACTTTTTGATGAATGTATGGCTCTTTCGATATCGCAATTTCTCCTCCGCACTCGCAAGAACTCTATTTTCACCACTTCATCTGCTTCCATTTTAGGGCGATACTTTCCTTCATGCCCAATCTGTGCCCCTATTTTCCTGTCACTTTTTTTCTTTTTCTTCTTTAGCTTGTATAACTCTTTTGAGCTCGGTATCGATGAATTTTGTGAATTCAGACCTAGTCTTTCTTTCAATTCAGCATTTTCGATTCTTAGCGCCTTATTCTCAGATCTAAAATTTTCGTTTTCTATCTCTAACCTCTTTATCTCTGCTTTTAGTTGCTCTATCTCTATTTTAAAGCTTTCACAGAGCTTGAGAAGACTAGCTAGTACATCAGACATATTTACCACACATACTACTTGTGATATTATGTTTTTAGCACTCCTTGTCTACTTTTTATTTTACCGCTCCACTGAACGGATACAACAAAAATTCCAGTGCTCCTTTCTCGTCATCCCAGTGCGTGACACTTGTATCTTTATGATGTGAGGCATTAGAGCTAAAATACCTCACAGGGAGGGTGAAGCTGATGCGACACTAATGCCATTAAGCCAGATTTTGCTTCCCTCCCATAGAGTTAAAGACTGAACAGTATCTTTTGGAATTATATCCCGTATTACAAGGTTAGTCTAAACTCTCAGTTTATTTATAGTCTTGGAGGCAATTTTATGCAAGTAAATGCTATTTTGGGTGTGGATATTTCAAAAAAGAAATTTGATGTTTGTTTGTTAGTGGACAGTAAAAAACGACACAAAGTCTTTCAAAATAATCAAGATGGTTTTGCAAAACTTGTAGTTTGGTGCAATGGCCATGGAGCAAATCTTACTCATTTATGTCTTGAAGCAACTAGTTGGTATGGAGAAGATTTGGCTACTTTTATGCACGATTTAGGACATAATGTCAGTATAGTAAACCCAGAAAGCTTTTGGCAAAAGTGAGCTGCTCAGAAATAAGACAGATAAATCAGATGCAGCTATGATAGCTAGATTTTGTATCGCCAACAAACCTGCTCTTTGGAAGCCCATTGCACCTGAAATGAGGCATTTGAGGGAGCTTTACCGTTGCATGCAATCGCTAAAAGATGATAAGGTGCAACAGACAAATCGCTTGGAAAACAAAAATATGCATTCCAGTTGCAAAGAAGCTATATCTAAAGTAATTTTGGCAATAGAGGAGCAAATTATTGTTCTCGAAAAAGAAATTAATGAGCATATAAATAACTATCCACATCTAAAAAATATGGTGGAAAACCTTAAGACTATAAAAGGTATAGGATATCTTACTGCTGTTGCTGTTGTCGCAGAAATGCCATCAGTTGATAACTTTGACAATGCTAAACAATTTACAGCTTTTGCTGGTCTAAATCCAGGACATTATCAATCGGGATCGTCAGTAAGTAAGAGAAGTTGCATATGCAAAATAGGATCTGAGCGTATTCAAAAAGCTCTTTATATGCCAGCTATAGTAGTCAAAAACCATAATAATCATTTTCAAAAGTTTTGTCAGCGTCTAGCAAGTAAAGGCAAATGTCCAAAAGTCATAGTTCTTGCGTTAATGCGAAAATTAATGCATGTCTTTTTTGGTATTCTTAAAAATAATCAACCATTTAATTGTAATTTTGTTGGATAATTTGTTTGACAGCAGAGACAGTATCTGGGATCCAGATTGGGCACTAAGTTGGTAAACACGAAAGCGATTAATCCTTTACAACGTTTTTGATGGAACTGCGCGAAAGAACTGGATGCCAGTGGGCTTTGTTGCATCGCTACTTATGAAAGGCTAACTATAGTTAGGATTATAAGCAACCTATTGAAAATCTTGTTTTTTTGCAATCAATCTGATCAAATTTAAGAATAGTAATTTGTTATTTATATTAATAAATTTAATTCTATTGAAAATAGCTAAAGCATTGAAATTCTTGAATTTTAGCCAGATTGGCGAGTGGTAGTGAAATTTCTTTTACTCAAATTTAGGTATTCACTGACCGTTCTTGTTATAAATACCAGAATAATAAGCTACTGATATTCCCTATCTTTTTTATCTTTAATCCATCATAGCTAGCGATGCAACAAAGCCATGCCAGTGTCACGCACTGGCATGACACCCATTTCTTCCTATAGTTGTCTTTTCTCGTCTACCTTATTTTGCCACTCTGCTGAACAGATACATAACATTTGCTATACAGAAACTCTGCGATACCAAAATAAATAAAGAGGTACGCCACTTGCAGTGAATAAGCTTGCGATCAGCAAGGTATTCACAGAAGTTTCAAATATTACCCAGCAGCAAAAGGTTGTTGCTATACTGCCAATTAAAAATTTGTAACAACTCTTTTCTTGCACAATAACTTTGAGAAAAGCAAGACTGCATGCAAGGTAAACAAATAAAAATGAAACTACAGAAAAGTCGATAATTGATGTGATCTGCTTAGCAAAATTGTTGCTTGAAGTGAGGATTAGTAAAGTTGCAGTTCCAACTGAGCTAGTTGTTATGCCCCAGAAAGGAGAACCGTGCTTGTTTCTTTGAGCAAAAAACTGTGGCATCAGTTTATCTTTTGCAAGGCCAAGGGCCACTTGTCCACTAGCTAGTACCCAAGCGTTTAAAGTACCAACACAAAAAATGAACGCAGTTATAGAAATAATCAAGTGCCAATTGCCAGAGGCCATAATTTTTATTGCGTCAACATATGGTGCTCTTGAACTTGCTAAATCATTGCCATTTATTAATCCCATAATTGCAAGATTGTTGATAAAATACACAACAGCAACAGAGATTGTTCCAAGTACCACAGCTCTTGGTATTGTTCTAGCTGGATTATCAACTGACCCTGCAGGTGCTGTTGCCAATTCAACTCCAATAAAACCCCATAGAGTAATAAGTGTAGAACGGGCAAGAATCTGCGATGTTGTAAGATTTGATATTTCTTCACTTATGATGAAGTTATTTCTATCAAAAAAAAACAATGCTGCTATAGGTATTACAAGCAATACAGAAATTTTTATCACCGTCAATAAAAACTCAACACGTCCAGCAGTAGCTACTCCTCTAAAATTTATTAGTGTAATAATTGTAAGTAATAACATCTCTAAAAACAGATGTACGTTTTGAATATCTTCATGGAAAAATGGTGTAAGATAACCAACACCCACAACTATTACGGCTGTTGTGCTAACCCATGAGATCACCCAATACGTCCAACCAACAAAAAAAGCTGCAGCAGGGCCAAAAGCATGCTTTACATAGACGTGAGGGCCACCCGTTTCCGGAAATTTTGCGCAGAGTGAGGCAAAAACTAAAGCAAGAGATATAGCACCAAGCCCTGATATTATCCAGCTTATAAGGCTATACATGCCATATGGAGCAAGGCTAATTGGAAGCATAAAAATTCCAGAGCCAATTTGGCTGCTAATCACTAAGGCAAAAATAGCCCAAAAACCTATTTTATTTGACACAATAATTCTTATCTAAATAGATTAACAATATACCCTAAACTCAGAAATTTCAATTGATCTTTTAACATAAAAACTTGCATTTTTTTTCAATTTATTCCTAAAATAGATTATATTAACAGATTATTAAGAGGGGGTTATGAATCCGAGATTAAAAGCATTTTTGATTGTTTGTAGTATTATTGCATTTTTGATTGCACTTTTGTTTCTCGTGTATTATTTAAATCTTCTTGTTAACTATATCCTTGACCCGATTCTAGTTCGTCCCTTTGAAAGATTATACAAAAACTTAATTGTTGATGGTCTTTATGCCTATTTATCTACAAGCACTTCTAGCCCTGCACTAGCATTTTTGGCTACAGGTTTTATTGTTATTGCTGCGTTTATTTGCCTGAATAAAATGCTTCTTCCCTTGCAAGAGAAGATCATAAACAACTATACCTCCTTTAAAAACAACAATATTGATAGCAATAGCATGTTGTTTGAGGTTTATAAAGATCCAACAATAAAATTAAAGGACAAAATCTTATTCTTCAGTATACACTTGATATATTACCTACAGCTTCCATTTTTGTATATTGCATCAAAGGTATCAGCTCTACGTGGGTTTCTTATATTTAATTTTGGTTTATTATTGTTAAATTATGCACTGCTAATTCCAGTAGCACTTCTTGAGTTAATAAAATATCCATCAGTAAAACTCTTTTCACCTTTGGGTTTGAATGTAAAGCAGCTAAGCTTTTTGTTTAATGTAAGTGATGTGGGCACTGGTAGTCAAAGTGTTCATACTAGAAGTTTTGAAGAAAGCACCATTAAATGTGCTAAAGAATTAAAGGAAAAATATGGGGCACCATCAAATGAGTTAGATGAAGAGTTTAAAAGTTATATAAGCGGTTTAACAAGTCAGCAAAAACGAATGATAGAACCTTATCTAAGATTGGATGGTTATGAAACTGGGGAGTGGGTAAATTGGGTAGATTCAAAAACCGGATTGACATTGACACAGGCTATAAATTTAGTTTTAATTGCGGCAAGAAAGCAAAATTCAGACGTAGAACTATTGAAATCTATATTACTGGTTCGCTTTGATGAAAGTAACCGCCAATGTGGTCCTGGAATGCTTCTCCGCATTATTTATGCATTAAATGGCCTTGAAGCAGAAAACAACTTTGCAGCTCAACTAGAGCCTTGGCAAATAGGAGAGTTGGCTAGGTATACTACTAAAAGATTTTTTGAGAGATATGTGGATAAGCATTACTATAAGATAAAAGTTTTGAAAGAAAATTTTGATGATTTGTATTCACCAAGTTCTGAAGTGGATTTGAGCAACGTGAGTGATGAAGTAAAGGACGGCATTTCTTATACAAGAGATGCTATAAAAGAATTTGTGTTTAAGGAATTATATGTAAAGTTTTATAACGACTATGGGGAGCATATTCAGAGAGGGCAGATAAAACAAAGGTTAAGGGAGTTAATAACGGATGAAGTCGTAGACGCGGCAATATATTCTAAAATAGATGAAATAGAAATCCCTGCAGAACCACCTACTTATCTTGAAAGAGTAAAAGCATTTTTTGGAGGTCATGCAAGGTCTTCTGCTGCTTAGTGGTTTAGTTCGTGCTATATAGCTAAACTAACTTAGATTTACTGACAATCTTAAAACAACAAATTCGTCATTCCGCTACTAGTTAGCGGAATCTATACCGCGAATGAATCCATAGCTGTACGAACATTGTGATTTGAGAGCAATTTCCACAAGGGAGGGTGTCATTCCAGTGCTTGGCACTGGAATCCAGCCTTTATTATGCAGCCACTTGGTTGAAATTAAGTCTTCTGGATCCCAGTGTCTAGGCACTGGGATGACACCATTTGCTGTGCAATTTACCTTCAAAAATGAATGTTCGTACAGCTATGGAATGAATCGTGGTATGACGCGTTAGCTATAGCTTTGTCTTCCCTTTTCTGAATGGCTTGCAAGCTGCTATCTCTACAAAAACTATATTTTTCTTCAGAAGAGAGTTATATTGTAACTATGGACAAAATAATCATAAAAAAATTTGGTGGGACTTCGCTAACTGATTTAAACCGAGTTGCAAATTTGATAAAAAACGATATTGAGAAAGGTTGTAATGTAATCGTTGTTGTATCTGCTGTTGCAGGATTTACTGACCAAATGGTTTTTCAGGCTAGGCAAATCTCAAATTTAAGTTATAGACAAGAGTTATCAGAGTATGACGTTATGCTTTCAGCAGGAGAACAAATCTCTTGCGGTCTATTAGCTATCACTCTCCAATCGATCGGAGTTAATGCTAAATCGTGGCTTGCCTGGCAGTTACCAATTGTAACTGATGATTTTTATTCTGAGTCTAAAATAAAAACAATAAAGATTGAACGTGTGAAAAGATCTTTTGCTGAGGGTTATACTGCTGCGATCATTGCTGGTTTTCAGGGTATAAATGATGATAGAATCACTACTTTTGGAAGAGGAGGCTCTGATATATCAGCAGTTGCCTTCGCGGTAGCCTTTGGTGTTAGAACTTGCGAAATTTTTACTGATATTGATGGAATATATACAGCAGACCCGAGAATTGTTCCAAAGGCACGCAAGCTCAAATTTATCTCTTACGATGAAATGTTGGAAATGTCGTCATCTGGTGCTAAAATACTGCATAATCGTTCAGTACAACTTGCAATGAAACATAACATTAAAGTGCAAGTGCTATCCACTTTTAAGGAAGTAGAAGGCACCACAGTGCTACACAAAAGGGATGTACTAGAGAGATACTTAATTACTGGAATAACTTATAGCACTAATGAAGCTCTTGTAACTTTCACTAACCTTGCAAATAACTTGCGTACTTTAAGAGATATAGCAGGAGCAAACGTTAAAATTGATATGATACATGGGTCAAGTTTTGTTATCTCCAAATTTGATATTGATTTAATGGAAAAGTTACTGAATAAGAATGAAAATTATGCTATAAACGATAATGTAGCTAAAATTTCAATAATTGGTATTGGTGTTATGTCTAACACTGAAGTGATGCACCGCACACTCAAGGTTTTAAGCGAAAAAAAGATAGAAATACTTGCTATCACAACATCTGAAATCAAAATCAGTATAATTGTTCAAAAAGAATGCGCTGTAGCTTTAGTCAAAGATTTACATACTGAGTATGAGCTTGATATGCAGCACTAGGATAGGCTTGACGTCCAGTTGTCTAAGAGTATGTCTTGAAAAGGAATGAGGAAAAAAATATGATAGTGTAAGTAAAAAATAGGAGGGAAAATTGTATCCAAGTGATATAAGTGATAAGGAATGGGAAATTTTGGAGCCACATGTTGCACAAGGAAAGATAGGGAGGCCAAGAAAGCACAATATCAGAACAATTATTAATACAATAAGGTATATAATGAGAGGTGGTTGTCAATGGAGAATGCTGCCGAAAGATTTTCCTCCATGGAAGACGGTGTATGACTATTTTCTCAGGTGACGTAGTAATGGCAAATTGGAAAAAATACATAATATGCTAGTAAAAGAGGTAAGAAAAATGTTTGGTAAAAATGAAACACCTTCAGTAGGAATAATTGACAGTCAATCAGTAAAAACCACTCAAAAAGGGGATCCAGAGGATATGATGCTGAAAAAAAAATAAAGGGTAGAAAACGTCATATTGTTGTAGATACAGTGGGCTTAATTATTGCGGCTGATGTTCATAGTGCAAGTGTTCAAGATCGTGATGGTGCTCTAAATCTTTTCACTCAAGCTAAATACAAGGCTCCAACTTTACGTAAGTTTTTTGCTGATCAAGGATACATAGCAAAACCGCTGTTTATTGGAGACAGGATACGATTACCAAGAAAGCTGTTGATGTTACAGGATTTTTCGACAATCTGGACCACAATTTAGCACTGCAGGCTATCAAGAAGCACACAGACTGCAAATGGGTCATACTGTATGTTGAAAGGTGGATGAAATCCCCTATTCAGCAAGCAGATGGCAGTAAGGTAGTTAGGGAAAAAAGGAGTTCCGCAAGGAGGTTCAATAAGCCCAATCATTTCAAACATATTTATGCACCATGCATTTGATATATGGATGAAACAAAATCACCCAACAGTACCATTTGAAAGATATGTGGATGATGCGATAGTGCACTGCAGAACTAAAAGACAGGCAGAATTTATGCGAGCAGCAATTGAAGAAAGATTGGCACAATGTAAGCTAAAATTGCAACCTGATACCAATGCCATTCCAAAACTCCATCATTATACTGCCTTAGTATAACCTTCTCACTTCTATTGTCTATTTGTTTGTTATGTAATAGAAATTGGTATGAGATTGAAGAATTAAGTGTGAACGGTTACAGAATTTTTGCCAGGAGAAACATATAGTTAAAGTAATTCAGATTTGTAAGATATGTTTATCTGCAATTATAGCTTCAACAGTAGGCAATGTTGCTTTTAATTACCTCAACATTTTCTCTTGGCAATTCTTTAATGAACCGAGAAGTGCGCATCGGTTGCCACTGGTTGTTAATTTCCCTCCTATCTGCACATGAAATGATTAACCTTTCTTTGGCTCTGGTTATGCCAACATATGCGAGTCTCCTTTCTTCTTCTAAAGCTTTACCACTTTTGTCATCAAAAGATCTTTGATGAGGAAATAATCCCTCTTCCCAACCAGGTAGAAACACGCACGGGAATTCAAGTCCTTTGGCTGCATGAAGAGTCATAACATATACGGTGTCATCGTTATTCATATTATCCACTTCCATCACCAGACTTATATGCTCCAAGAAAGTTGTGGCATTATCGAAATTTTTTAAAGATGAGATGAGCTCTTTAACATTTTCTATTCGTGCTAAGCCTGTTACCTCCTCATTTTCAAGCATTTCAATATATCCTGATTGGTTTGCTACGATTTTAACGAATTCATGCAGTAGTTTTACGCTTACTATTTCTTCCCAAGCTTTAATTTTATTTAAAAAATCGTTGAGTGAGAGTTTAATTCTTTCGGTTACTTGATTACTATTAACTAATATTTTTGCTGCCTCAAAAAAAGAAATTTTGTTATCCTGAGCAGTCGTGTATATTTTCTTTAGAGTTGTAACTCCTATGCTTCTTTTTGGCCGATTTACGATCCTTTCGAAAGCTAAGTCATCGTTATTGTTTGTAACAAGCCTTAAATATGCAATTATATCCCTGACTTCCTGACGTTCGTAGAATTTTACGCCACTTATAATCTTGTAGGGAATTGAATATTTTATAAAATACTCTTCGAGAACTCTAGTTTGAAAAGTGGCCCTTACCAGCACTGCAATGTCACTAAATCTGTATTTATTGAGCTTTAATATCTGTTCGCTTATGAACCTTGCTTCAGCTTTTCCGTCCCATAATTTTATTAGATTTACCTTTTCCCCTTCAATGTTTGTTGTCCACAATTTTTTTTCTAAGCGAGTCTTATTGTGATTGATAACATATGACGCAGTTGCAAGTATGTGGGGTGTTGATCTATAATTACACTCTAACTTGAAGGTTTTTGCATTTTTAAAATCATCGGAGAACTTTAAAATATTTTCAACTTCTGCACCACGCCAACTATATATCGACTGGTCATCATCTCCTACACAGCAAATATTTGAGTGCTCTTTTGCAAGGTATTTTAGCCAAAGATATTGTATTGCATTTGTATCTTGATATTCATCTACCATAACATATTTAAACTTGTTTTGGTAGTAGGACAGAACTTCGGTCTTTTGATTAAAGAGTTGTACGTTATATAGCAATAAGTCACCAAAATCGACAGAGTTAAGGAATCTCAACCTTTCCTGATACTGGTGATAGACTTTGAGTGCAGTTACGTACACTGGCCTAAATGATTGAATATCTTCCACTTCAGGTGGCAATAAACACTTCTCTTTCCATTGCTGAATAATATTCATAATGGTCTTACATTTTTCTGATAGGTAATCAGGGCTTATTTCATTAATAATATTTTTTATTACCTGTAATTGGTCATCCACACCAATGATTGTAAAATTGGGGTTTAAGCCCACAATTTCTGCGTGCAGGCGTAAAATTTTTGCTGCAATTGCATGGAAAGTGCCAAGCCATGGTATGTTTGTGCCCGTTAGCTCAAGTACCCTTGATACCATCTCATTTGCTGCTTTGTTTGTGAATGTAACAGCTAATATTTCATCAGAATGAGCGTGACCGTTTCTAATTATGTGCGCTATTCTTGAAGTAATCGTTCTTGTTTTTCCCGTTCCGGCTCCTGCCAATATTAAAACCGGTCCATCTATGTTAGTTACAGCTGATTGTTGTTCTGGATTTAGCAGTGAGAGATAATCGTTCATCGTAGCCCTATAGATTATAACTTCGTAAAGTTAAACCTATGATCGAAATATTGTAAAGGTTTTATTGAATAGAACAGTTAAAGAATGCTTCACTCAAGTACTACATATTTAAACGTAGGTTTTACATCTATTTTGTTTTAGTAGTTTCAGGTGTATGTCGAGTAACAACAACTTGATTTGAGGTATTGGCACCAGGACTTCTGCTTATTGGGTGAATAGGTGGAGTTTGGAATGGTACGGTTTAGCTCCTCCATTTCTATTTCTTCAGCTTTATAATAATTTAAAATGGCTTTGTAGTACAATGTTTTCAAACGTTTAATATAATATTGACTTTACAACGATAGTTGCTTTAAATTAGTAGCTATTGTTGCAGTTAAAGTATCAATGCCTTTTTTCTTTTATTTTTTTGCAATTCTTAGCATTTTATCTGCTGTATGCGTAATTAGTGTAAGAAATCCTGTGCATGCAGTATTATTTTTAATTTTCACCTTCGTTAACTCTGCAGTGCTTTTTATTCTTCTTGGAGCTGAATTCATCGCTATGATGGTGCTGATAGTATACATCGGTGCAGTTGCAGTGTTGTTCCTCTTTGTAGTTATGATGCTCGATATTGACTACATAAGGTTGCGCCAGGGTTTTGCAAAGCATTTCACTCTTGGTGCTATATTATGTGTTGTGTTTTTTCTGATTATTAGTTTTGTAATCCGCAGCTCAACGCTGAATATAAGTAATGTTATAAACTATAATACCAATAACGTGAAAGCTATTGGTAATTTGCTGTATACCGACTACATGTACGCTTTTCATCTTTCTGGTATTTTGCTGCTTGTTGCAATTGTTGGTGCAATTGCTCTTACTTTGCAGGACAAGAAAAAAGGAGTTAAAAAACAGAATGTATTAAAGCAATTGACACAATCTTCATCTGTAAAATTGGTTAAGGCTAAATTTGGAAAAGGAGTAGAATGGAAATAGGATTAAATCATTTTTTGATAGTTGCTGCTATTTTGTTCACTATTGGGGTGTGCGGTATTTTCATTAACCGTAAGAGCATAATCAATATATTATTATCAATAGAAATATTATTGCTGGCAATTAACATCAATTTAGTTGCTTTTTCTGCCTTTATGAATGATATAGTTGGGCAAATTTTTGTGATGTTTGTGTTGACTGTTGCGGCAGCAGAGTCAGGAGTTGGACTTGCGATATTGGTTGTATATTACAGAAGCCGTGGCAATATAGACGTTGAACAAGCAAATTTAATGAAAGAATGAAAGTATGATGGATATACTGAAATTAATAGTATTTTTGCCACTTTTTGGTTCGCTATTTGCAGCACTTTTTAGAAAAGATGTTTTCGGTCAGTTAGTTACAACGGCAGGGATTGGAATATCTGCAGTTTTATCTTGGTATGTTTTTCTCACCTTCTCTGAAAATTATCACTTGAGTTTATTTCCTTTGTTTTCATTAAGCATCTTAAAAGTAAATTGGGCAATTAGTGTGGATGCTCTCTCATCCTTAATGCTGATTGTTATTACCACCGTTTCACTGGTAGTACATCTCTATTCTATCGGTTATATGGAGCATGATAAGGGGAAGTCGAGGTTTTTTTCTTACCTATCGCTATTTACGTTTTGCATGATTGTGCTGGTTGTAAGCGATAATTTTGTGCAGCTTTTTTTTGGCTGGGAAGGGGTTGGCCTGTGTTCTTATTTACTCATAGGATTTTGGTTTCAAAAATATTCTGCCAATAATGCAGCACTCAAAGCATTTGTTGTGAATAGGGTAGGAGATTTTGCACTATTGATTGGAATCTTTCTTATTTATTATACATTTAATTCTCTAGAATTTGCATATATATTTGATACAACTGATTTTCTTGGCACGCAGAACATTAGGGCATTCTGCTGTGAATTCAAAGTAACTCATATAATATGCATATTACTTTTTATTGGCTGTATGGGTAAATCTGCACAGCTTGGTTTACATGTTTGGTTGCCAGATGCAATGGAAGGGCCAACTCCTGTTTCTGCACTTATTCACGCAGCAACGATGGTAACAGCAGGTATATTTTTAGTAGCAAAATGTTCTCCGCTGTTTGAATTATCAAATGTGGCACGAGAATTAATAGTTATCGTTGGTGCACTTACTGCTTTTTTTGCAGCCACCGTTGCGATTACTCAGAATGATATAAAAAAAATAATTGCTTATTCAACCTGCAGTCAACTTGGTTATATGTTCATGGCATGTGGGCTTTCTGCTTACAATGTTGCTATTTTTCATTTTATGACACACGCTTTTTTTAAAGCTCTACTATTTCTTGGTGCTGGCAATGTAATTCATGCAATGCATCATGAGCAAAACATTCAGAAAATGGGAAATTGCTGGAAGAAAATCCCTTGCACTTACACTCTCATGTGGATTGGGTCTCTTGCGCTTTCTGGAATATTTCCATTTGCAGGTTTTTATTCAAAAGACTTGATAATTGAACATGCTTATAGCACGGATAGCTTTGCTTTTGTAATAAGCTTAGTTGTTGCATTCTTCACAGCGTTTTACTCTTGGAGGTTATTGCTTCTTGTGTTCCACAGCCAAAAACAAAGTAAAATTAATATACATGAGGCACCAAAGATTATGCTTATACCATTACTGATACTCGCTTTTGGATCAGTATTTTCTGGAGTGTGGGGAGCAAATATTTTAAACATAACTAGTAATGCGTTTTGGAAATCAAGTTTAGTGATGATTGATGAGCGTGGAGTTCATAATTTCTTTATAAAACTACTACCAACCTTGGCAAGCTTAAGTGGAATAGCACTTGCGTACCTAATTTACCAATATCAAGTAATTAGGCAAATTAAGAGTAAATTTTTACTTAAGTTTTTGCAGAATAAATGGTACTTTGATGAGGTGTATGAGTTTGTTATAATTGCACCGATAAGGTTTATATCTAGGCTTCTCTGGAAGTTTGATGTTAAGGCTATTGATTCATTTGGACCAAATGGTGTTGTAAGGTTGGTTAATGAATGTTCAAAAAGTTCTATAAAGTTGCAAACTGGTTATATATTTGATTATGCACTTATTATGTTTGTTACTTTAATAATCGGTGCTTTATATATTATTGGAATTAAATAGAAGGTGTTGTTACTTAGTATATTCTTGCTTCCACTGATAGGAGCGTTGATTTTATCCTTAATCAGGATTAATCATCAATCTATACACCTAAGATTCCTTGCCCTATTTTTTGCTGTACTTCCATTTTTGCTTAGCATTGTAGCTTGTATAGAATTTGATTATAACAATGCGGACTTTCAGTTTGTCAGCTACCCAATTAGAAATGTTGGAATAGGGATAGATGGTATATCGTTGCTTTTCCTTCTGCTTACAACTTTCTTGTTTGTAATTTGTATACTCTACAACTGCAAAATGAGTTATACGACTCTCAAGCCATATATGGCATTATTTCTACTGCTTGAGAGTTTTGTAGTCGGTTTTTTCGTTTCACTGAATGCTATAAGCTTTTATGTGTTTTTTGAAGCTGTTTTAATACCAATGTTCTTTATTATTGGCATTTGGGGAGGAAAGCAAAGGGTATATGCAACGTTTAAGTTGTTTCTTTATACATTAACTGGCTCATTATTATTTCTACTTGGACTGGTTTACATCTATAGCATTTTTGGGACGTTTAATATACAAGAATTAGCTACATTAGTGCCAAGCCTTGATCTTGAAGTGCAGTCATTGCTGTGGATTGCATTTTTTATTTCTTTTGCAATAAAAGTACCGATGTTTCCATTTCACACTTGGCTTCCTGATGCGCATGTGCAATCACCAACTTCTGGATCTGTGATTTTAGCTGGCTTGCTTATTAAAATGGGGGGATATGGATTTTTAAGGTTTTCTATTCCAATGCTTCCTCAGGCAAGTTTGTATTTTTCAAATTTCGTTGTTGTGCTGAGCATTATTGCGGTGATATATGCTTCTCTAGTTGCGTTTGCTCAAGATGATATAAAGAAGTTAATAGCTTATTCTTCAATAGCACATATGGGGATCGTTACTGCTGGCCTCTTTTCATTTTGTGAGGAAGGAGTACTGGGTAGCATATTTCAAATGATTAGTCATGGCCTTATTTCTGCTGCTTTATTTTTATGTGTTGGAATGCTATATACTCGAACTGGAACTTTGGAGATTGCAAAATATTTTGGCATAGTAAACACAATGCCAAAATTTGGTTTTATGTTCATTTTATTTTCAATGGCTTCAATAGGGCTACCTGGAACATCTGGATTCATAGGTGAGTTTTTGGCTATGGTTGGAATGTTTAAGAGCATAGGGTTTTTTACAGGATTTATCGCACTTGGCACTATTTTAAGCGCAGTTTATATGCTGAATTTATGTAAGCAAATAATATGGGGGGTTAGCTATTCTAAATTATTAAATAACCGCTTGGATAGCATAGAATTTTCTGTCTTAATTCTGCTTGCAGTGTTTGTTATTTTGCTTGGATTCTACCCAACCCTTGCACTGAATTATTTGAAGCCATGTATGGCAAATTTGTTAGTCAAATATAATGCGCTATGAATTATATACAGATATTGCCGGAAACGTTCTCTATTATCTCCTCGTTAGTGTTGCTACTGCTTGGAATTATATTTAACCGCCGAACTATCAACTTATTAGCACTTGGCTGCACAGTGGTAACTTTGATTATTTTAATTATTTCGGCAGAAAACAATGAAATTTTTCTCTTTAATTCGTTGTTAAAACTCAATTTATACATCAGGTCAGCCCAAGGGTTAATTCTCAGCACAGGAATTTTAATACTTTTGATGCTGAATTTATCAAAATATGACTATAAATATGAATTTTCAATACTGATTCTTTTTGCGCTATTTGGCATGATAACTTTGGTTTCAGCAAATAGTCTGATTTCTTTTTATTTAGCTTTTGAGTTGATGAGTATATCTTTGTATGTTCTTGCGAGCTTTAATAAAGATTCAGCTTATTCATGTGAAGCAGGAGTGAAATATTTTACACTTAGTGCACTATCTTCCTGCATTATGCTATATGGAATGTCGCTGCTTTATGGATATACAGGACAAGTCAATTTCTCTGAGCTCGGTTCATTCTTGCAAAGCCATCAGATAACTTATGGAATAGTTTTTGGATTAGTCTTTATCCTAATTGGTTTGTGTTTCAAGCTTGCTATTGCTCCTTTTCATATGTGGGCTCCAGATGTCTATCAAGGTGCACCTACCATAGTAACTGCGTTTTTTTCTACAGCTCCAAAAGCTGCACTTGTAACATTTTTAATTCGATTGATGAATGAAGAGTTAGTAAATGTAAAAAGTTATGTTCAGCCTATTTTCTTATACGTTTCAGCATTGTCTGTGCTTATCTCAGCTTTTGGGGCCTTGCGTCAGCAAAACTTAAAAAGGCTGCTTGCTTACAGTTCAATTGGTCACATTGGTTTTATATTTGCTTCACTTTCTATTTTTACACAAGCAGGAACAGATAGTGCCTTAATGTATCTGGTGATATATATCATCACAAGCATAGGGCTATTCTCATATCTCGTACAAATTGACGATGACGATTGTGATATTGCAAACTTGTCTGGTATAGGGAAGAAACGCCCAATTGTAGCATTTCATCTTTCTGTGCTGTTACTCTCGATGTCGGGAATACCTCCACTTGCAGGTTTTGTCGCTAAATTTTTTATATTCAAAAGTTTAATAAATTCTGGCTTTATCAGCCTGTCTTTGATCCTTGTAATAGCGAGTGTGATATCATGCTACTATTATTTAAATATCATGAAAGTTATGTATTTTGATAAAGCTAGTGGTAATAAGGTTGCTTATTCTAAGGGTCTATTCATTATTACTTCAGTGGCTTCACTGATCAACCTCGTTCTTTTCTTGTACGTTTTACTCACTCATTGAACTAAAGGACTGACAAGGTGATCCCTGAGGGTTTTCATATTCATCATTACAAAGAAGTTTCAAGCACTAATAAAGAAGCGTTGGATTTAATTGATAAAGGAATATCAAATGAAACCGTTATTATTGCCGACAAACAAACAGAGGGTAGAGGGCGTACCGGAAAAAGTTGGATTTCTCCCGAGGGTAATTTTTATGCAAGTTTGGTAATAAACCTCTTTAACGATTATCTGAATGAAAGCCAGCTTTCGGTGTCATTCCAGCGCGTGACGCTGGAATCTAGAAAAAAAGAAGAATGGATCCCAGTGTCAAGCACTGGGATGACATCAGAGGGCATTGGGATGACAGAGAAGGGTTTGGTGAATAAAATTGCGGATGTTAGCAAATTAACAGAATTGACTTTTGTTACTGCTCTTGCTGTTGGAAATACTATACTGTCATTTATAAATGGTCTAAATCTCCAGTATAAGTGGCCAAATGATGTCCTTATTGATGGCAAGAAAATAAGTGGAATATTGCTTGAAAAAAGATCCAATTCGAATTGGCTCATTATAGGAATTGGAATTAATGTCAATCATGCACCACTTCCAGGAACAACGTGCATTAGCAATTACGGTGAGTCTGTATCTAACATAGATCTATTAAAGAAATTAATAATAAATTTTAATAAGCTAAGAAAGCAATGGCTGTTTGATGGGTTTTATGCTATAAGAAAAATGTGGCTCACAAGAGCATTCAAGATGAACGAGCAAATCAGTGTAAAGTTAGCTGACAAATTGCATGAAGGAATTTTTGCTGATATAGATAAAAGTGGTAAATTGGTGTTGCAGCAAAAGGATGGAAGCTTAATTTATTTTGATGCAGGTGAGTTATTTATTGGCAGTGCATTATGAATACGTATGTAATTTTTGCTTACCTTATTAGTTTTACGTTGATTACCGGAGAACTGATTTTTACCATTTCTTGCTATATTAAAAGTAAAAAAATTCTAGAAAGCCTGAAAGATAATAATGAAGAAGAAACATAAGCGATTACTTATAACTTCAGGAATTTTCTGCTTTTTAAGCTGCATAGCCTTTTTTATTTTAACAACGCTCAAAGAAAATATCTCATTTTTCTATACAGTAAGTGAGGCAATAGTTTTACCAAATAGTCAAAAGCCAATCCGTGTTGGTGGAATGGTTGTTGAAGATAGTGTGATACGGAGCGAAAGTGAAGTAGTTTTTCAAATGACAGATTTTAACAAAAGCGTTGTGGTAAAATACCAGGGAATACTTCCACCGATGTTTTCAGAAAAAAGTGGTGTTGTTGTGCAAGGTAAAATGTCTGATAATAATACCTTTCTTGCAGATACGGTGTTTGCAAAACATGATGAGAACTATATGCCGAAAGTTTTAAAATAGATTCCTTAATCTGGCTATATTGAAATAGTATGTAGAGAGAGTAACAGCCTGCTAGCAAGCTGTTACTTTCTTAACTACCACAATATATCAGGATGGGTTGGTGCTGTCCATTCATCTTGATCTATGTCTATGTCCTCACCACCAGATTTTTCTGATTTTAGTTGTTTTATCTCTTCTTGCAAATCATTAAGCTTTTTTATTAAATCTTTATTATTGTTACCAACCTCTTCAATTAGGTTGCCAAGTTTACCTTTCTCTGTTTCTAGATTAACGTTTAATGCGCCAAGAGACTCTTTATTAGAGTGCAGCACATCGTCCAAATTAGGAACAAACCCATCATTTAGGTCTTTGACTAATTTATCGAAAATCTTGTGAACATAACTAACTTGTGCATTATTTTCTTTCTGTTTCTCAAAAGATGAAGGTCTATGTTTAACTTCTATTTTGTCCATTATTTTGAAATTGCTTACATTCTTCTGTTCACTGTAATCACTCAT
This sequence comes from Wolbachia endosymbiont of Rhagoletis cerasi, assembly GCF_018454475.1. NCBI lineage: Bacteria > Pseudomonadati > Pseudomonadota > Alphaproteobacteria > Rickettsiales > Anaplasmataceae > Wolbachia > Wolbachia endosymbiont of Rhagoletis cerasi. Next base: position 56,814 of record NZ_JADCNC010000011.1, read on the forward strand.
ATTAACTCCTATAAAAAATTAAAATTTCAAAGTTAGCTAAACTACATATAGGTAATCTTCCAAAATTTCCTAAATTCCATACTCACTCTGAATATACTCTCCCATCATCGTCAATTCAGTATCAATACCTTGAAAATATGGGGCTTGCCATCCCTCTTCATCTATATTTATGTCCTCATCACCTGTTCCTTTAAGCTTGTCGAGTATCTCAATCATTTTCTCGTTCTGTTTACTCTGCTTTTCAAGTTCCCCTTTTAATGCATCAATAATAGCTTTAGACTGATCCTTACTGCCGAGATCACCAATCACAGCTGTCACTTTCTCATAAGGCAGTTTGTGAATGATGTCTTTAAGCTCTTCTGCACCTACGTTATCCAAAAGTTCTTTAAACTGCTCATTAGACATATTGCGAGCAAAAGCTTGAAGTTTGTCTGGGTTGTCAACTAAAGACTTAATGATAATCTGAATCTTATTAGAATCAGTTAAATCCTGAGCAATTGCTTCGAGTTTTTCAGGATCAAGCTTATTAACTAAGTCTTTCAGTTGTTCTTCTTGCAGACTATTTACTAAAGCTTTCAACTGGTCACCTTCTAATTCTTTAGAAAGTATTGTCAAGTGGTGCTCAGCCAAGTCTTTTGCAAGCACTGTAAATTGCTCGTCATTTAAAGTTTTAATAAGTGCTTTGAACTGATCAACTTTTAAGTGAGGTAAAATTTCTTTTACTTGCTCTGGATTTAAGTCTCTAACTAGAGCTTCAAGCTGAGCATCATTTAAAATAGGAACAATTATTTGTAATTTTTCTGGATTTAGTTCCTGAGCAAGAGTTTGTAATTGGTGGTTGGTTAGATGATCTACTAAAGCTTGGAGTTGGTTATCTGTTAAGTTCTTTGCTAAGGTCTGTAGTTGGCTTGAGCTCAGTTCAGGAATTATTTTTTGCAGTTGCTCGTTACTAAGAGTATTGGTAAGAGTTTTTAGTTGGTCGTCTGTTAGGCCCTGAATAAAAACTTTGGTAAACGTGCTTGATAGCAACAGTAGCACATCTCTTATATGTCTCTCACCGTAGTATAACATAATGTCTTGTAATACCTCATTGTCAGGTGAATCGATTATATTTCCTGCCTCGTCTGAAAAATAATATTTATTGTTGTCAGTATCTGAATCTTCCCATGTTACATATTTGTATTCCAATTTTTTTGATTTAATAGAACTGCTACAAATAGTTGTGAAAGGCTGAACAAGTTCTCTTGTATATGATAACTTAGCCAACTCATTACCGTAATATACAAATGTATGGTTACTTTTTACATAATCTAAGTTAGAATCACTTTTATAATCTTTGTCTACCAGATTTCCTTCATTTTCTTCCTCCAGACATATGTAACTGTCTTTGCAAGAACTGCTGCAAAGTTTTATAGGTAATAAGTCTAGTACTACATCGTTTTTATCATCCAGCAATACAAGCCCAACTTTTTTAATAGACATTGTAGGATTATAACCTTCATCAGGCCACCTTATCAATTTAGTCGGGGTTTTTCTAAACACCTCTTTTCCAGGCACCATCTTAAAAACATGTTTTTTTCCACTCATGAGTATTACCTAATAAATTTAATTATAGTTATTCTAACATTTATTGATTAATTTATTGTTAAGTTGATATATGTTAGAATTATAATAACAAATATTACTTGCGTAGAGAGAAGTTACGAAAAGAAATAGGGATTTTTAGGAAAGTAGATTAAAATAAGCTGTTTTGACAGGTTTTGTGGTGTGCTAAAGCTAACATAGACTGGTGGAGGCAAGCGGGATCGAACCGCTGACCTTCTGCGTGCAAAACAGATGCTCTACCAGCTGAGCTATACCCCCAGGTAATTCTTGCTTAAAGCATAAATCACTCAGGCTGAAATGCAAGAAATATTTATCTATTAGGCTATTGCTAAATAGTGTACAAATTCTGCAGGGTGTACACACTTCTCTATTTTTTTGTCTCCTTAGCGTTATACGTCACACCATCCAAATAAATCTGTGAACTGAAAATTAACAAGAAGTTTTCCTTTAAAAATTTTTTAACTAAATTATCACTAACGCAGTATATTATATAATTTATTTAACCACACATGAAAATTTTAGTTTGATTAAAACGGATAAAAACTGTATTGATGTTTAGTATAGCTGAAAAATGAAATGATCCCGTAGCTCAGCCGGTAGAGCAACTGACTTTTAATCAGTGGGTCACGCGTTCGAATCGCGTCGGGATCACTCACAAATTTTGAAAAACATGCTAAAAGAACAAGACAAAATATTCACCAACCTAAATGGTAAAGGAACTCCACTACTTGAGGGTGCAAAAAAACGTGGTAGCTGGCAAAAAACAAAGGAATTACTGGATTTAGGATCAGAAAAGATCATTGATGAAGTAAAGAAATCTGGTTTGAGAGGTCGAGGGGGTGCAGGATTTTCCACCGGCCTTAAGTGGAGCTTTATGCCCAAAAATCTCCCAAAAGCATATTTAGTAGTCAATGCAGATGAGTCAGAACCTGGTACATGTAAAGATAGAGATATATTGCGATATGAGCCACATAAGTTACTTGAGGGAATTCTCCTGGCCGGCAAAGCGATCAGCGCATCAGTTGCGTATATTTATATCAGGGGTGAATTTTATAATGAATATTTAGTTCTAAAAAAAGCACTTGAGGAAGCCTATAAAGAAGGTTTAATTGGAAAAAATGCCTGCAAATCAGGCTATGATCTTGATGTGTTTATCCATAGGGGCGCAGGAGCTTACATATGTGGGGAAGAAACAGCTCAACTCGAATCAATTGAAGGAAAAAAGGGCTTTCCTCGCATGAAACCTCCATTTCCCCCAGGTGTTGGACTTTTTGGCTGCCCGACTACAATAAACAACGTTGAAACTATAGCCATGGTTCCAGATATTCTGAACCGCGGAGGAGAATGGTTTGCATCTCTTGGTAAACCAAATAATACTGGTACCAAGGTCTTTTGTATTTCAGGGCACGTAAACAACCCGTGTAATGTTGAAGAAGAGCTCGGAATTCCATTACGTGAATTAATTGAAAAATACGCAGGTGGAGTGCGAGGGGGTTGGGATAATTTACTTGCTGTAATACCTGGTGGGTCTTCAGTGCCATTAATTCCAAAATCTATATGCGATACTATTGAAATGGATTTTGATTCATTAAGAACTGCACAATCAGGGCTTGGTACTGCTGCAGTAATAGTGATGGATAAATCAACTGATATAATAGCTGCAATAGAGAGGTTATCACACTTTTACATGCATGAGTCCTGTGGACAATGCACACCATGCCGTGAAGGTACTGGATGGATGTGGAGGATTATGAGAAGGATGGTGGCAGGAGATATTAAGCCTGATGAAATAGATAAGCTGCTTGACCTTACAACTCAAATAGAAGGACATACAATTTGCGCACTTGGCGATGCTGCAGCTTGGCCGATTCAAGGATTAATCAGACATTTTCGCCATGTTATCAAAGAGAGAGCGATAGTTTAACTCTACTTATACTTCTTAAGCCGTCTTGCTACTTAGCAACCAGAGCTAAAAAATATTGATTCCCTTCCCTTTTAGGTGCTAATTCTACCTTTGCGATATCTTCAGTGTCTCGAATTAGCCGTTCTAATTTTTCCAGTCCAACTTCAGTGTTTATAAGCTCTCTCCCTCTAAATCTCATTGTGACTTTAATTTTATGTCCGTGGGCAAGTAAGTCTCTTGCTTGACGCAATTTTGTTCCGTAATCGTGATCACCAATATTGGGACCCAGTTTAATTTCTTTTATAGTTAATGTTTTTTGTTTCTTTTTTGCTTCACTTGCTTTCTTTTTTATATCATACTTTTGTTTGCTATAATCCAGAATTTTACATACTGGAGGGGTTGAATCAGGTGCAATTTCTACCAAGTCTAAACCAACACCCTGTGCAAGCTCCAAAGCTCGTTCTATTAGCACGATTCCGACCATTTCACCACTATGATCAACTAAGCGTACCTCCTTAGCTGTGATGAATCCATTAATTCTGTTTTTATTGTTCTTTTTAACTTGCAAACTTTAACTCCCTTAATTCAAATTAATACTTTTTAACAACAATTCAATAGCCTTCTCCAAAGAAAAAGACTCCTGTCTTTCCGATCCTAAATTTCTCACTGACACAGTTTTACTTGTAACTTCATTTTTGCCTACAATCCACAATATAAGAACCTTGTTTAGACTATGCAAACGTATCTTATAACTAATTTTTTCATTGGTCAAATCAGTCTTGACTCTCACACCTTGTTCTTTTAAGACATTGCTGATTTCTGTGGCATAACCGTCAGCCTCATTTGTAATGGTTAGAATAGCAAGTTGCGTTGGAGCAAGCCAAACTGGAAATTTTCCTGCGTAATTTTCTATCAAAATTCCAATAAAACGCTCAAAAGTCCCAAGAATTGCCCTATGTAACATGACAGGGTGATGCTTGTGTCCATCTGCCCCTATATAAAAAGCTCCCAGACGTTCTGGTAAAATGAAATCAACTTGTAATGTTCCACATTGCCAGCTTCTGCCTATTGCATCTTTTAAAACAAACTCTAGCTTTGGACCATAAAATGCACCTTCACCAGGATTAAGTTTATAACTCAAGCCCGCTTCTTTAACGGCTTCAAGCAGCGCTTTTTCAGCTCTATCCCATACTTCATCATTACCTGCTCTAATATCTGGACGGTCTGAAAATTTCACAGAAATTTCATTAAATCCAAGCTCTGAATATACTTCTTTTAAAAGGTCACAAAACTTTATAGTCTCAGAATTCACTTGTTCTTCCATACAAAAAATGTGTGCATCGTCTTGCGTAAAACCACGCACTCGCATCAGTCCGTGCAATGAGCCTGAGCTTTCATTCCTATGACACGTACCAAATTCTGCCATACGTATTGGTAAATCACGGTAGCTCCTGGTGTGAGAATTAAAAATCTGCACATGACAAGGACAATTCATGGGTTTTATTGCTAACTTTTTATTCTCAGATTCGTCAACAATAAACATATTTTCACGAAACTTATCCCAATGTCCAGATCTTTCCCACAGCTCTTTACTTACTAAAATAGGAGTTTTTACCTCAAAATAGCCATTATTTATTAGCTTCTTTCTGATGTAAGACTCAAGAACATTATATAGAATATATCCTTGTTCATGCCAAAAAACCTGCCCAACAGCTTCCTCTTGAATGTGAAATAAATCCATATCCTTAGCAATTTTGCGGTGATCACGTTTTTCTGCTTCTTTGAGGCACTCAAGATAAGCGTTTAATTCATCCTTATTTCTCCATGCTGTGCCATATATTCGCTGCAACATTGGGCCCTTTGCATCACCTCGCCAGTATGCACCCGCTACTTTCATAAGTTTAAACGCTTTAACTCTACCGGTTGATGGTGAGTGCGGACCACGGCATAGGTCAACAAAATCACCTTGCCTATAAACAGTTAGGTTTTCACCCTCTGGTATGGATGAGATAATATCAACCTTATATTTTTCGCCTATACCACTAAAGAAATCAACTGACTGCTTGCGAGTCCAAACTTCTCGAACAAATCTGTGGTTACTTTTTACAATCTCTTTCATTTTCTTTTCTATTGCGGTAAGATCGTCCGTAGTGAAGGTACGATCTGTAGCAAAATCATAGTAAAAACCGTCCTGAATTGTTGGGCCGATAGTAATCTGAGTATTAGGAAATAGCTCTTTCACTGCCTGTGCCATTATATGAGCAGCATCGTGCCTTATTATGTCCAAACCCGCTTCGTCACTCAGTTGTATCACCTCTATCTCTGCATCAGCTTCAATTTCACGTGAGAGATCATGCAACTCACCATTTACCTTAAAGGCAATTGCTTCTTTCAAAACATCCGGTTGTAATATATCAAAGCCAGTAACTTTACCACTGTATTCTTTTACTTTTTGTTCGGCTGAAAAAGTAATCCTAATCATTTATCGACCCTTTTGTCTAACCCTCTCTTTGTCATCCCAGTGCGTGACACTGGGATCCATCTTATTTTTATAATGGAAATTAGTTTAACGTATGCTCCTAAAATCTGTTGTCCATTGCACAATTTGCAAATATTTTTATACCTGGACCCCAGTGTCAAGCACTGGGATGACACCTTTGTGTTTGAGGCAAAACAGGCTATAACATTTAACATACTGCCCTCGCAAACAAATGTTCGTACAGTTGTGTATCAGCTACTTGGATGACACCACCCCTAGTGGGCACTGCCCTTAAATCATAATGGATAACAGGGTTATAAGCTCTGAACATTAATAATAAGGTCTATTCTTTTTTAACCTGAGTGCAATTGCGTCTTCCCAAATTTCACCATTACGCAATAACTTTTCTTTATTGTACATTAGCTCCTCTCTCGTTTCAGTAGCAAATTCAAAGTTAGGACCCTCCACAATTGCATCAACTGGACATGCCTCTTGGCAAAGTCCGCAGTATATGCATTTTGTCATATCAATATCATAGCGTGTGGTGCGGCGACTACCATCTTCTCTTTCCTCTGCTTCAATAACTATTGCTTGAGCAGGGCAGATAACTTCGCATAATTTACAAGCTATGCACCGTTCTTCACCGTTTGGATACCTACGCAACGCATGCTCACCACGAAACCTTGGACTTAAAGGGCCCTTCTCCATAGGATATCTTAACGTAACCTTTGGTTTGAACATATATTTCAATGTAATAGCAAACCCTTTGATTAACTCTGCAAAAGACCAATACCAAGCTAATTTCTTGAGCATAAAATATTTAAAACTTGTGTCAGTCATTATAAATCATATTATCAGTTTTCAAAATAAATATTTTCACCTGGGTGACTTTTACAGCTTTTCTATATAATACATTCACTAGTATGATAGTACTGCATTAATACAAACTAGCAAGATAGATAAAAATTTTGAATATTTTCAAATTAGGTATTTTGGTTTCTTAAGTGTAATATTGCTAAGTAGTTTATATAAATAATGACAAACACAAATGAAACTATTTTCGCTTTATCGACCGTATTTGGTAAGTCAGGAGTTGCAGTAATTAGAATTTCAGGCAACTATGCGCTTAAAGCTTTAAATCATTTTCATATTAAGAAAGAAATTAAACCAAGATTTGCTACTTTAGTTGATCTATATGATGATTTCAATCAATTGATAGATAATGGAATAATCATCTATTTCCCTGCTCCAAACAGTTTCACTGGCGAGAATGTTATAGAGTTACAAGTGCATGGAAGTAAGGCAGTCATAAAAATCATCTTGGAGGAATTATCAAAAATTTTCGTTATGGCCAGGCCTGGAGAATTCTCACTTAGGGCTTTTCTAAATGGTAAATTTGACTTAACTCAAATAGAAGGAATTGCAGACTTAATTGATGCTGAGACGAAAATGCAAGCTAAACAAGCGATTAAGCAGATATCAGGAGAATTGGAGAGATTATACAGCAATTGGAGGCAAAGATTAATAACGATACAATCCAAAATCGAAGCATATATAGACTTTCCAGAGGATGTTTGGACAGAAAAAAATGAATTGGAAAAAATTAATAATGAAGTGCGAGCTCTTGTGCGGTTGATACAAGAGCATTTAAATGATAATAGACGGGGTGAAAGGTTGCGTGAGGGTTTACATGTTGTAATAACTGGTAAACCAAATGTCGGTAAATCAACTCTGTTTAATTTCTTAGCCAAGCGTGATATTGCTATTGTTTCTGAATATGCAGGCACAACAAGAGATATACTTGAAGCTCATATTGACATTGGCGGATACCCAATCATTCTCTCTGATACTGCTGGAATTCGTGAAAGTTCAGATCCAATAGAATCAGAAGGTATAAGTCGAGCGAAAAAGAGGTCTTTTGAAGCTGATTTAAGAATAGAACTGTTTCCTTTTGAACAGCGTCATAATATCAATTGCAACGTTGTAAATAGCGATACTATTTATGTATTGAGCAAAGCTGACGATGTTATCAATAATCACAATATAAAAATTAATGGCATAGATCTTTTACCCATTTCTATTTTAAAGGGAATAGGTACAAACAAGTTGATCTCCCTCATAAAAGAGAAGGCAGAGGAAAAATTTGGGCATGATAGAGACACTCCTGTGATTACTCGGCAAAGACATAGGAATCACATGAAGAAAGCACTGGAACATTTACAACGTTTTAATATCGATAATCCAATTGAGTTGATATCTGAAGATTTGAGGCTTGCTGCATTTGAACTTAGTGCGGTGATTGGAATTATTGATGTTGAGGAAATATTGAGTAGTGTGTTTAGCAACTTTTGCGTGGGCAAGTAAAGCTTTTATAGATTGCTTAAAATTAAATGTTGTGATAGAAAAGAAATGGACGGATGGCCGAGCGGTTTAAGGCACCAGTCTTGAAAACTGACGTACGTGATGAGCGTACCATGGGTTCGAATCCCATTCCGTCCGCACAGCATCTCGCTATGCTAGCTGATTTTTAGAGCTTATTTGGACTATGTGGTTCATAACGCTGGAAATCTTGTCTAATCTAGCCACATCTTTTAAAAATACATCCCTTTGTAAATTGACCTTGTTAGCAAAGAAAGCTAATATCTATAAATAGATCACCATCTGAATATGAAAACCGATATAGTAATAATAGGTGCAGGACCTGTTGGAATATTCACTGCTTTTCAAGCGGGAATGCTTGATATGAGATGTCATATAATAGATGTTTTGGATCAAGCAGGAGGACAATGCACAGCTCTTTACCCAGAAAAGCCAATATACGATATACCTGGTTATCCTGTAATTACTGCCCAAAAATTAATTGAGCAGCTAATGGAGCAAGCTTCGCCATTTAAGCCTATTTACCATTTAAGTCAAAAAGTAGAAAAGATTTCAAATAACGAAGGTGAAAACTTTACTATCATAACGAGCATAGGTACAGAGGTAAAATGTAAGGCTGTTATTGTTGCTGCAGGTAATGGAATGTTTGAACCTAACCGTCCACCCTTAAGTGGTATATTAGAATATGAAAATAAATCTGTATTTTACAGTGTAAAGAAAATTTCTGATTTTCAGGATAAAACTATAGTCATTGCAGGGGGGGGTGATTCTGCGGCTGATTGGACTGTAGAACTTTCTAAAGTTGCGAAGAAAATTTATGTGATACATAGGAGAAAGGAATTTCGCTGCACTCCTGAAACTAGAAATAAATTAGAATCACTTGAAAGTGATGGAAAGATAGAACTGGTAGTGCCATATCAATTACACGAACTAGCAGGAGGTAATGGGCAGTTGAGCGCAGTGATAGTAAAAAACATTGCCTCTAAGGAAGAAAAAGAAATATCCGCTGATTTTTTGCTGCCATTTTTTGGATTGTCAATGAATCTTGGTCCAATAAACAATTGGGGTATACAGTTAGAACATGGCCGCATAACTGTCGACCCAGCTACACTTAGAACCAGTAGAGATAGAATATATGCAATCGGAGATATAGCTATTTATTCAGGCAAAATAAAGTTAATATTAAGTGGTTTTGCCGAGAGTGCCATGGCTTGTTATGACATATACAAAGTAATCCACAACTCTCCAGTCAATTTTCAATATTCAACTTCAAAGGGAATTCACGGGAAAGAAAAACTTACTTGACAAACTCCGCCAGCTCCCTTATCATGAAACTGAAGCTATTGTATTTGCTTTCGCCAATCTGCAGATTAAAAGGTAAGGATTACTTAATGTATCGGCGTCTTATGTTCAATTTTTTGCAGTATATAGATACTGTATGTCTTTACAAAACTTCATCTACATCTAGATTTTTATCTAAATAAGCTGAACGCGCTTACAAAGCGTTACAAGACATCAAAAAATGCCAATACTCGACAGAGATAGTAAAAGACTAGCTAACTCGGGGATTCTTTGTCTTTTTTTCTGCTTAGTAAATTTCTTAAAC
>NZ_JADCNC010000012.1:0-34930 GCF_018454475.1 Wolbachia endosymbiont of Rhagoletis cerasi
GGTGTCATCCCAGTGCTTGACACTGGGATGGCTTTGTTGCATCGCTAGCTATGATGGATTAAAGATAAAAAAGGTGGAGAATATCAGTAGCTTATTATTCTGGTATTTATAACAAGAACGGTCAGTGAATACCTAAATTTGAGTAAAAGAAATTTCACTACCACTCACTAATCCGGCTAAAATTCAAGAATTTCAATGCTTTAGCTATTTTCAATAGAATTAAATTTATTAATATAAATAATAAATTACTATTCTTAAATTTGATCAGATTGATTGCAAAAAAACAAGATTTTCAATAGGTTGCTTATAATCCTAATTATAGTTAGCCTTTCATAAGTAGCGATGCAACAAAGCCATCCCAGTGTCAAGCACTGGGATGACAGGGGAGTTGGATGACACCATTTTTTTCCTGGATCCAAGTAGTCAGGGCACTGAGATGACACCCTCTTGGATGAAAACCAGTATCAGCTACTTTCATGACACTATTCTTTTTTCTGGATCCAAGTAGTCAGGGCACTGGGATGACAGGAGAAAGAGGCACTGGAATGACAAAGAGGGTACTTGGATGACAGGAGGTAATGCAGGAAGTCTAATAGTGCAGCAACACGGAACCCCAGGTCAGGCCTGCACCTATTGAAATCAGCAGTACCAGATTTCCTGATTTTATTTTTGATTCTTGTATTGCATAGTCTAAGGCCAGTGGAATTGATGCCGCTGAGGTGTTTGCATGCTTATCAACGGTATTAATCACTTTCTCTATAGGAAAATCTAATTTCTTTACTACTGCTTCAATAATACGAATGTTTGCTTGATGGGGAATTAACCAGTCAATATCAGTGATTTTCAAATTATTGCATTTCAGAGTTTCCTCTACTGAGGCTGTTAACTTATCCACTGCATGTTTAAACACTTCTCTTCCATTCATGCATATTTTTCCAGAATCACCAGTTGAGGATATCCCTCCGTTCGTACATAGTATGTCCACATTGCCATCAGAATATAGGCTAGTTGAAATTATACCTTTTGTAACCCCCTTCTCTGCCACCCAAGTATCAGCATCATTTGTTGGAATGACGTTAAAATGACATGCTGATTTCATTATTACTGCACCAGCACCATCACCAAAGAGTACACAAGTTGACCTATTTTCCCAATCAACAATCCTAGACATTATTTCAGCACCTATAACCAATGCATATTTAATTCTATTGTTAGATTTTATGAGCGAATCAGCAACTGTAACTGCATATATAAAACCAGAGCATGCTGCTTGTACATCAAAAGCAAATGCGTTTTTACATTTTAACTTACTTTGTACAATTGTTGCACAGCTAGGAAAAGTTTTATCAGGCGTTGTTGTGGCAACTATGATTAAATCAATTTCATCTACTGAAATTTTAGCTTTTTCTATAGCACTTTTTGCTGCATTTACAGCTAGATCTGACGTTAGTTCTCCTTCATCTGCTATATGCCTTTGAACTATTCCTGTTCTCTGCCTTATCCATTCATCGCTCGTCTCAACTATCGATGCAATTTCGTTGTTACTCAACATTTTTCTTGGTAGGTAAGATCCAGTGCTTAATATGAAACTTTTATTCAATATGACTTACCCCGTTAATTATCTTTTGATTTAAATTTTCACTAATTGCATTTACTGCAAATTTTATGGCATGGGCAAAAGAAATAGCATCAGAATTTCCATGACTTTTAATGATGATACCATTCAGCCCTAAAAACATAGCTCCACTTCTAATTTTGGGATTAAAACGCGTTAAAGCTTTATTTAGTTTGGATTTTAACAATATACCAACAAGCATTTTCGCTATCCACGAATTGAATACTTCCTGCTTTATTAGATTGATAAAGGTACTAGCGGTTGCCTCAGCCGTTTTGAGCATTACATTGCCAACAAAACCATCAGCAACAATCACATCTATATTACCCTCTAAAAATTCACTTGCCTCTATATACCCTTTGAAATTAATGCCTGGAGCGTTTTTAAGCAACTCAAAAGCGCCGCGCACTGAGTCATTACCTTTAACTTCTTCTGTGCCGATATTTAGCAAAGCAACTTCAGGATTGTCAATTTTTAATGCTATTTTTGCAAATATACTACCCATTAACGCAAATTGAAATAATGAGTCGGCATTACAATCAACATTTGCACCAAGGTCAAGCAAAGCAAAGCTTTTTGTCTTAGTTGGACAGATAGAGACAATAGCAGGACGATAAATATTTGGTAATGTTCCTAAAATAAATCTGGAAATTGCCATCAATGCTCCGGTGTTGCCTGAAGACACCACTCCGAAAGCTTTACCTTTTTTTACTGCCTCAATGGCAGCTTTCATACTTGAGTCTTTACGATGTCTCAGCGCAAAAGATGGCTTATCATTTGCAAGGACATTGTCAGAACAATGAGTAAACTCAGAATTGTTACTTACTTTTTTATATTTCAAAAGCAAAGGAGATACTTCTTCCTTATCTCCATAAATATGAAAAAAAACTTTAATGCCTGGGTCAACAAGGTTGTCTAAAAAAAAACCAGCACCATGAATTACGGAAAGAGGCGCAAAATCGCCCCCCATAGCGTCAAGTGCAATAACTATATTATTATTGACCGTAGATAACATATCATAATAGTCACTCTGCCTGTTGCTTAATGAAAACCCGTTTTCCTTTGTAACTGCCATCAACTGCTACGTTATGAGGCAACATGAATTCCCCAGTTGTTGAACACACCACAATATTCTTAGGCTGAATAGCATGATGAGAACGATGCATATTACGCCTTGACTTTGACTTTTTTCTTTTTGGAACTGCCAAAATTTCCTCCATTCTACTACAAAATACAATACATTAGTAACATGTTTTTTACAGGAAGTAAACAGGGATAGTAAAATAAGTAAGGTTTGCTTATGTAATTGAGTTCTATAGCTAAAGTGGCTCTACAATTTGAAAAACCGTCATTCCGCTACTCGTTAGCGGAATCTATACCGCGAATGAATCGCGGTATGACGTAGGGAAACCTTTCTTGGGTTAAGCTATAAATTAAAACATCAAGTATATTGAACTTAAAACATATCTCAGCTATACTTTGCGATAAAGTTAATAAAAATTTTAATAAAATCAGTAAGACTAACCTCTAGCTAAAATGAATACAAAGTGAGCTTTTTTGATATAAATAGTGTTAGAATAATTGGTAGGTACTTTATCAATTTTTTGTTAAGGCTTGGTAGTGCATTCATATTTTTTATTCAATCTCTATACCACTGCCTTGTGCCACCATATTATTTTAGCAACATAGCAAGACAAATTATAGAGATAGGCTTTTTCTCTCTGCCAATTGTTGGGCTCACTGGAGTTTTTATAGGAGCGGCAATAGTTTTACAAAGTAGCTTGAGTGACCCATTAATTAACCAAGAACAGATAATACCCAAACTTGTTACGATCACTATCATTAAAGAGTTAGGACCAGTTTTGATCAGCTTAATAATGGTAGGAAAGGTTGGATCATCAGTTGCAGCAGAAATTGGTACAATGCGCATCACCGAGCAAATAGATGCACTTACAACCTTGAACATCAACCCTTTTAAATATTTAATTGCACCAAGGATTTTAGCGTCAATCATAGTATTTCCCATACTTACAGTATGTGCAGATTTAATAGGAATATTTGGAGGATGTATCACTGCAGTCTTCGAATTTAACCACAATTTAAATATATACATTAAACACACAGCTCAGTTCTTTAATACGTATGATTTTATAACTGGGCTAATAAAAGCAACTGTATTTGGCGCCATAATTTCTGTCTCAAGCTGCTATTACGGTTACCATTGCAAAGAAGGTGCACGAGGAGTAGGTGTTGCTACAACATCAACTGTTGTTTTATCGTCCATACTGATCATTTTAGCAAACTACATGATTACTTTGATACATGCGTAACCCCATAATATCAATATTGAACTTAAGCTTATCTTTTGATGATAGAACAGTACTAAAAGATCTAAATTTTGATATATTAAAAGGGGAATCATTAGTCATACTTGGTGGCTCAGGAAGCGGCAAATCTGTATTAACAAAAACAATTATCGGCTTGCTTGCTCCAGACTCAGGGTCTGTTAAAATAAATAGTAAAAGCAAAAATAAATTTGGGGTTTTATTTCAAAATTCCGCTTTATTTGACTACGTTACAGTGTGGGAAAATATATCTTTTAATTATAAAAAGCGCTTTAATATCAGCAAAAAAGAGGCAAAACAGCTAGCAATCGAGAAGTTAAATGATGTTGGACTGGAGGAAAGCATAGCAGATATGTTTCCAATAGAGCTATCAGGTGGAATGAAAAAAAGAGTGGCACTTGCAAGGGCGATTGCACACAATCCAGAAATCATTATTTTGGATGAACCAACTTCAGGATTGGACCCAATTATGTCAGATATAGTAAACGAGATAATAATAAAATTATCTAGAGATCTTAACCCTACAATTATCACGATTACACATGATATTCATAGCGCATTTAAAATAGCTGATAAAATAGCAGTATTATATGAAGGGGAGATCATTTCCCATGGAACTGTTCAGGAAATACAAAATACTAATAACGAATATATAAAAAAATTCATTCATTATATATAGCTAAAGATATATACACTATTGCTAACAGTCATATTTTTAAGTTTTAACTTTGTAAAAGGCAGTGGACATTGGAATTCAGATTTTTTTCAAACTGGATCCTATAGCTAACACGTCATACCGCGATTCATTCGCGGTATCTCGGCATAGATTCCGCTAACTAGTAGCGGAATGACGAATTTGTCGTTTTTCAAATTGTCGTAAGTCAGTTTAGCTATATATAGGATGACAGAAATTGTTTGTATTAGCTATATTCAAAAGCTCTATTGATATTTTGCAATATTTGTGATAAAATAATAGCTTAAGGTTGAGAGTAAAAATTTATGAGTGAAGCTCAAGGTCCAAACATTGCAGAATGGCAAGCGCAGCAGCAACACCAAGAGGCTGCTGGTGAGAAAAGTGGTTTTGGTCTTGGTCATAGTGACTCTGTTTCAACAGTTGTCGATGGAATGAAATGGTTGTTCAACTTTCATGAAGGAGCAATTGCTGCTTATAGTAACGTGTTTGAAGGTTTGGTGAGTGGTAGTAGTCTAGTAACGCTGTTTGGAAAATCAGGTAATATGTTTGGCATAAAATTTCTTGAAGGCCTTGCAGAATATTTTTCAGGTGGAGGTGGGGAAGATATGCCATCAGAAGGAATGGATATGGCTCATGGTGATGAGGGACATCACTCAGATGATTACCCTCATGCCAATAACGAGATAGCTCATAATGCTGATGGTTTGCAAGACATGCATGATGCAGGTGATCACCATGGTCAATCTTTTTCACCTGGTCCTTCACCATCTGTTGGCGATGACTATGGGCATGAACTTGGTTAAACGCTTAAAAACTATTGAATAGTTGGGTTCGCAAGAAAAGTTGCTATTGTTATGAGTTTGTCTTAGTGAAAAAGGTTTCAGTTTTAGGATCAACAGGAAGCATTGGACAAAAGACTGTAGATTTGCTCTCAAAGAGAAAAGAAGAATACCAAGTGGAAGCACTAAGTGCCCATTCGAACTTTGCTCTACTGGCACACCAAGCAAAACTGCTAAATGCAAAATATGTTGCTATCTCCGATGAAAGGCTTTACAAAGATTTGAAAGAAAGTTTACTTGGTACAGATGTAAAAATAGCAATTGGTGCTACAAATATTGCTACCATACCTGTTGATCTCTCAGTTGTTGCAATAGTTGGCATTGCAGGCCTTGGGCCAGTTATGGAAGTTATAGAAAGCGGTACCAAAGTCATTGCATTGGCAAACAAAGAAAGCATTGTTTGCGGTGGAAAGTTATTACTCAAAAAAGCTAAAGAAAAAAATGTACAAATAATCCCTATTGACTCTGAGCACAATGCAATTTTTCAAATTTTGCAAAATGACGACAAATGCGTAGAAAAGATCATACTTACTGCTTCTGGTGGACCATTCTTAAATTATAGCCTTGAGCAATTAAAAAATGTTATGGTAGATAAGGCGCTTAGTCACCCCACTTGGAATATGGGAAAGAAAATCTCGGTTGATAGCGCAACAATGATGAATAAGGCACTAGAGATAATAGAAGCACATAACTTGTTTAACATCAGCCCGGATAAAATTGAAGCAGTAGTGCATCCTGAGTCAATAGTACATGGAATTGTAACTTATAAGGATGGGTTCAACTTTGCTGTGCTTGCAGAAACTGACATGGCAATTCCTATTTCATATGCTCTATCTTGGCCGGAAAGATCAGCTTTAAATCGTAAATTAGATTTAACAAAGCAAGGAAAATTGACCTTTCAAGAGCCAGACCATAAGCGTTTTCCTGCGCTAAAGCTTAGCATGGCAGTGTTAAACTCTTCTACTCCACAAACAAACAGTATTATGCTCAATGCTGCAAATGAAATAGCTGTTAATGAATTTTTGAAGTCACGAATCGGCTTTTTGGAAATAGTAGAGGTAGTGGAATCAACAATGGAAAGTTTTGGTAGTTATACCGATATTAATTCACTATCTGATATAATAAATATTGATTGTGAAAGTCGTATTATTGCTCACAAAATTGTTGAAAGTAAAGTTGTTGCGTATAGCTAGAGTAATGTAACCAGACTGCATTCTGTGATTTTTTTTTTAGCAAAGCACGATACACAATCGTCATTCCGCTACTAGTTAGCGGAATCTATGCCGAGATACCGCGAATGAATCGCGGTATGACGGTTCGCGGTGGTATGACGGTTAAGTAATTCGTCATCCCGCTGCTTGTTAGCGGGATCTAGAGATACCGCGGCGGTATGACGGTTCGCGGCGGCATAGCTATCTTCAAAAATATGGTTGAATAATTGTTAATAATAGTGTATAATTATTAATATTTTTAAGCACTTTGGCTATGGCTTTATCTAAGTTTCTCGACCCTAAGCTGGATTTAACCTTCAAAAAAATATTTGGCACTGAAAAAAATAAGAATATTCTCATACATTTTTTGAATGATATTTTAGGGTTTACCGAGATAAATACTATACAAGAAGTGGAATTCCTCAGTACTATAATGGATCCTGAAATTGCCTCTGATAAGCAAAGTATAGTTGATGTTCTTTGCAGGGACTCTAGTGGGGCTAGGTATGTGATTGAAATGCAGCTCACTCGCGATAAAGGCTTCGAAAAACGAGCTCAACTATATGCTGCTAAGGCTTACTCAAGGCAAGCTGATAAATCTGGTAAGTACATTGATTTAAAGAAGGTTTTCTTTATTGCTATCTCTAATTGTAATTTATTTCCTGATAAGCTTGATTATATATCCAGCCACACTATAAGAGATGAGAAAACCAATGAGCATGACTTAAAAGATTTTCAATTTGTATTTATTGAACTACCTAAATTTCCTAAGAATAAGGAAGAACAGCTAGAAAGCATAGTGGATCGTTGGTTATTTTTCTTCAAATATGCAGATGAAACTACGGAAGAAGACTTAAGGAAAATAGCAGAAAAAGCACCAATAATAAAGTTAGCCTACGATGAATTAGACAGGTTTAGCTGGAATGAAAAAGATTTAGTAGCTTATGAAGAAAGAATAATGGATCTACGGAAAGAAGAAGCCATTCTTGAATACAGACTTGACCTTGCTACTGAAAAAGGCATCCAAATTGGCGAAGAAAGAGGCATCAAAATCGGTAAAGAGGAAGGGAAAATTGAAGGAAAAATCGAAGGAAAAATCGAAGTCGCAAAAGCAATGCTGGCTAACAATGTTGATGTCAACACTATTGTCAAATTTACTGGCCTTTCTATTAGTGAGATTGAAGAATTAAGTGTGAACGGTACAGAGTAATTTCAAAGTGCATTTGCAGTTGGAACGGATACATTTAATGAGAGTCCCATTTCACGGTGTTCAAATCTACTCCTTCTTGTACCATCTCCCAAAGTGGGCTCATTTCTCTCAGTCGGCCAACATTTTTAGCAACAAGATCTGCTGCATACAAAACTTCTTCTCTAGTTGTAAATCGGCCTAGGCCAAATCTAATTGATGAATGCTCAAGGTCATGGCCATTATTTAGCGACCGTACTACATAGGAAGGCTCAAGAGACGCAGACGTGCACGCAGAACCAGAACTTACTGCTAAATCCTTGATTGCCATGATGAGAGACTCACCCTCAACATAGGGAAAGCTCAAGTTTAGGTTGCCAGGAATTCTATTTTCATAATCACCATTTAAAACGATATCAGGAAACGCTTCTTTTATCTTGTTATACAAAATATCCCTTAATTCTTCCACTCTAGTTGTTTCTTTTTTCATTTCTTCTCTAGCAATACGTGCCGCTTCACCCAAACCAACTGCAAGAGGTGTTGGAACTGTTCCAGAACGCATACCTCTTTCTTGTCCACCACCACTGATCAATGGTGTCAATCTAACACGAGAGCCCTTTTTACGAACGTATAATGCGCCTATTCCCATAGGTCCATAAATTTTGTGGCTAGAGAGACTCATAAGATCAATGCACATCTCATTAACATCAATTGGAACTTTTCCAAAGCTTTGAGCTGCATCTGTATGGAAAAATATATTATGCTTTCTGCATATTTTACCAATCTCCTTTACAGGCTGAATTACTCCGATTTCATTATTTACCATCATTACTGAAATCAAAATTGTTTTATCAGTAATTGCTTCCTCAAGCTTTGATAAATCTATAATTCCGTTTTGCTTAACAGGCAAATATGTAACTTTAAAGCCTTCATTTTCCAGATGCCGACAAGAATCCAGAACACACTTATGCTCCGTGCAGACAGTGATTATATGATTTCCTTTATTTTTATAAAAGTGAGCAACGCCCTTGATTGCCGTATTATTTGACTCAGTTGCACCTGAGGTAAAGATAATTTCTTTGCTATCTGCGTTCACCAGATCAGCGATGTGTTTCCTTGCTTTTTCCACTGCTTCTTCAGCAGTCCAACCAAATGAATGGCTGCGAGAGTGTGCATTACTGAACTCACCAAAGTAAGGTATCATCACCTCTAAAACACGGGGATCTACTTTAGTAGTAGATTGATAATCAAGAAATATTGGTAATTTTATTTTAGCATCGTGTATTTTTTTACTTTCAACATTCATAAAGCTACCACGGAGACAAAATTTACAATTATTTTATAGCATTAAAACTTAATTTTTTCAAGATATAATCTTGCATCAAGTACAAAAGTGTCATCCAAGTAGCTGACACATAACTGTACGAACATTTATTTGCGAAAGCAGTGTGTTAAATGTTATAGCCAGTTTTGCCTCAAACACAAAGGCAGTGCCCAGACACTGGGATGACACCCTATTGGTGGCAATTGCTTCCAAATCACAATGTTTGTACAGCTGTGCGCCGTGCGCTGGAATCCGTTTTAGCCCTTATCTATATCTCAGTTCCACCAACAGTTATTGCGTCGACTTTGAGTGTCGGCTGACCAACTCCAACGGGCACATTTTGTCCATCTTTCGAGCATGTGCCAACACCAGGATCTAACTTTAAGTCATTACCAACCATAGATACTTTTTTCAACACTGTTGGACCATCACCAATTAGTGTTGCTCCTTTTACTGGCTGTGTAATTTTGCCATTTTCTATTAGGTAAGCTTCCGAAGATGAAAAAACAAATTTTCCTGACGTTATATCAACCTGCCCACCACCGAAATTTACTGCATATAGACCTTTCTTTACGCTAGATATTATTTCCTTCGGTGTATACTTTCCGGGCAACATATAGGTGTTTGTCATGCGCGGCATAATAACTTCTTTATAACTTTCTCTTCTACCATTACCAGTTGGGCTTACACCCATGAATTTAGCGTTCATATGATCCTGCATGTATCCTTTTAGGATCCCATCCTCTATCAATATATTATCACTGGGTGGAGTGCCTTCATCGTCTACGCTGATAGAGCCGCGCAAATTGGGCAGAGTTCCGTCATCAACTACTGTGATGTCACTAGCTGCTACTTGTTTACCCACAGAATTTGAAAATGCTGAGACTTTTTTGCGATTGAAGTCGCCCTCAAGTCCATGACCCACGGCTTCGTGTAACAATATTCCTGGCCAGCCTGGACCTAAAACGACTGTCATTTCTCCGGCTGGAGTTGGAATTGCTTCAAGATTTACCAGTGCTTGTTCTAACGCTTGGTTTGCAACTTCTTTCCACTTTTTCTCAGAAATAAACTTACTATAAGAGTCCCTTCCACCATGCCCTGCAGAACCTCTTTCGGTACGGCCATCTTTTTCTACAATGACTAGCACATTAAAACGTACCAGAGGCCTGATATCGCTTAATCTGTGATCACCCTTTATTATTTGTACAACTTGCCATTCTCCACTTAGAGTTATTTTTACTTGCTTCACGCAGTTATTTTTGGACCTTACATACTCATTAACCTCATTGAGTAGCTTAATCTTTGAATTCAGATCCATTTCATTTATAGGGTTAATCCTCGAATATAGGCTTTTTGTCTCTTCGTTTAAATTTATTGAATTTGTCTTGTTTAAAGACACTGAGCTTTTTACCATAGAAGCAGCATTACTAATTTCTTTTTCGCTGATCTCAGAAGAACAAACGAAAGATGTACTATCTTCACAAAAAGACCTTAAACCAAATCCCCTTCTAGTATTCAAGTCCATGTGTTTTAATATGTTATCCTCAAAAACCAGGGACTCCGACTGGCAAAATTCTAGAAACAGCTCACCACCATCGCTATTGCTCAAAGCGTTATTGACTATTTTATATACGTTATTAATATTAACATTGTTTTGAGCAAAAAATATTTGATCTAGATTTGGCATTACCTTTGAACTAAAAATTGTTTAAGTATATTATTTAACTTTAACATAGTAAACTATAAAAAGCCCGGGTGGCGGAATTGGTAGACGCGCTAGCTTCAGGTGCTAGTAACTTTTTAAGTTGTGGAAGTTCAAGTCTTCTCTCGGGCACTCTTAGCTTCCATATTGCTTATTGAATTAATTAATGTTATAATATAACATATTAGGTAATATTCATGCTATGTATAGTGAAAAAAATAAGTTAGCCTGCAGAAAGAAGGTACGAACTTACTCGAAACGCTTAGTTACTACACTATCTACTATCTCTTTCATTGGATACATAGCGGCATTGGTCTTGAATATTCCTGTCTTAAGTCTGTATTTTAGTATTGCCTGCACTATATTAAGTGTACTTTCATCTACCTTAAACATATGGTCATTAGCTGATCATTTTAGGCAGCGTGATCTTAATAAGCAGCTTGGTGTAGAAAACACTCCTGGACAAGAAAAACTAACGAAGATCTGTCTTGATATTACATCTAACGTTTTGTTTTTAATAGGAGGAATTACACCTATATTGCCCTTTGAATCTCCTATCATTCCTTTTGTTTCCACTGCCTTTTTTATTCTAGGCTGTGCCTTTATGGCAACTAATATCGTTCGGACTAGGATTAGCGAACCACAGGCAAAAAAACCTACTGATGACCACTCCCTAACTGCAAAAGCAGCTTAAGTATTAACTTATACAGGAATATTAGCTATATAATTCCACTGAAGAGAGCCATTCAAAAGAGTTCGACGTAATTAGCATTAAAAAAGTATAAGTGAATTTAAAGCTTAGTGGTAAATAGGGGACTGAGTATCCTCATTTCAACATCAATTACTTGAATAGTTGCTCAAGCTATCAAAATAAAAGTTTTTATTCAGTAATTTGTGTATAAAGGATATTATTTTACTGGTAGTAAAATAAATCAGAATGAAGTCTATTTTATTAACGAGGCCTTTATTGGATTCGTTCAATACAAGAAATATATTGAGAAAGTATGGATACAAAGTTTATATAGAACCAGTATTCACAATAAAGTACTTAAATCCTGATATATCTGCATACGAATTTGACGTTGTGATATCCACAAGTAAAAACAGTGTAAAGGCTTTTAGTCAAATATGCAAAGTGGATGACTTTCCGATTATTACAGTTGGTAATTCAACCATGCAGGCTGCAAAAAATTTGGGATTTTCTGATATAATCTCAGCAGACAGCAACGTTGATGGTCTGATATCATTCATAAAAGCTCATTATTCAAACGCAATAAAGTTCTTATATATAAGGGGACAAGAAGTATCATGTGACCTAAAAAAGAGATTATCTGAAGAAGATTTTAACGTGAGAGAAGTTGTACTCTATAAAACAATTATTAAAAGGAGTCTAACTAATAGGTGTAAAAATTTGCTGTTGGATGGTAAAATTGATAGTGTTGCTTTTTTTTCCTCACAGACAGCAAGGATATTTTGTTCATTAGTTCTAAAAAGTGGGCTATCTCATGTGATGAATAATACAGTTGCATATACTATGAGTAAGAACATTGCTGATAGTTTAAAGTTAATCAAATGGAAAAAAATTATAACATCGAGGTTGCCTACTGGGGAGAGTTTAATTGATATAATTAATAAGGATTGCTGATGCTAAAGATTGCAACTTGGAATGTAAACTCCATACGTAAAAGAGTTAACCAACTTTGTAGTTTTATAGTTGATAGTCAGATAGATATAGTTTTGCTGCAAGAGATAAAATGTACGGAAGAGCAATTTCCTTATGCAGAGATAGAAAAGTTAGGATATGAATATGCTATCTATGGACAAGTTGCAAGAAATGGCGTTTGTGTTTTATCTAAATATCCGATACTGGAGAAGTTTAAAATTGACATTGTGGAAAGTCATCAAGAAGCACGTTATATAGAGTGCGTGATAAAGTATACCAATAGTAAGATAAGGGTAGGAAGTGTATACGTGCCAAACGGTCAAAGCCCGGACTCTCACGCATTTGAATATAAACTCAAGTTTTTTGATAACCTATATGAAAGGATGAGCACTTTGTTGAAGAATGAAGAGTTAACTATTATAGCTGGCGATTATAATGTTGCACTGGATGAAATTGATGTTTTTGATTCAAATTTATTGAATGGCCAAGTGTGCTTTCATATAAAAGAACGTGAGAAGTTAAGAGCAGTCTTGAATCTTGGGTTTAAAGACGCGTTTAGAGTATCTCACCCAGATTTGCAACAATTCACTTGGTGGCATTATCAAGGCAATTCACTCAGAAACAATCAAGGAATGCGAATAGATTATATGCTATTATCGCCACAAGCTGTAGATAAATTGGAAACATGCTACATAGATGATAGATTGCGTAAGCTAGAAAATCCGTCTGACCATACTCCTGTTGTATGTGCTATAGAATAATAGCAGATCTCTTACACAATTCACTTTTAGTAAACCTGAGTAGTCTTACCTTTGCCGCTCTGTGGTTTTTCCCTTCGTTTGTTTTCCTGTCCAAGATTGATCGCGCTGCTCACTTTTTTCATTTCCTACCTGGGAAATTTGCTCAGGAACAGGCTGTTGTTCACTCTTTTCTTTTCCTACCGAAGTAACTTGCTCAGGAACAGGGGTGCCTTTCTCAACTCCTGTAACTGGGGTTTTTAAAATATCATCAATGCCCTCGAGAATTTTTCCATTCAGTTTTGCTCTCTTTTCTGTATCATCTTTATCTTGTGAGCTAGGGTCATACAAAGTACCTTTTTTGTTATTTGAAAAAAGACTTTTGATTGTACTTACTTCAGTCCATACAAGGAGACCACCACTAATTGCTAGTGCAATTGGGCCAGTGCCAAATATTAATGCTGAAAAAGCAAAAAGAGTAATAGGAAGTAAAGATTTACTTAAGAACGTTTTTACCATCTCTTCATCACTGAGCGGTGGTTCATCCTCTTCTTTTTTATCTTTACCTAAGAATGGTATTTTTTCTTTCATCCCATCCATAAAGGAGCCAGAAATATTTTTCGGGTCTATTTTGATCCCTCCAATTAGCAGCAGCAGCATTTCCAATACAAACTTTATGGATGAATCTTTAGCTTCTGTACCGCGTATATCAGCTACACACTTGGTTATTATTTGTTGTATTTTATCATTATTTAATTTCTCTTCTCTAGCTAAGCCTTGCTCTCTAATTTCTTTAAACACAGAAAGTAAAAGCTGAGAAAAATTCTCTTCACTTAGTAACTTTATATCTTCATGATTGATTTTCTTGAATATACCTTCATGATTTTTTGATATAAAAGTAAAAATTTTCTTTTCATTTCCATTCTGTAATCGCTCTAATCGTTTATCTAATAACTCCAGATCATTCTGTAATTCTTGTTTTTCTCGATCTGGAAGTTCTTCTTTCAATTTCTGTTTCTTCTTTTCTATTTCCTGTTTCGTTTGCTTTTCTAGAGTTTCTGGATTTTCTAAAATATCTAAGAAAGCACGATAGATTAACTGGTGCTCCTCGTTTTTAAATTTAAAAACTTTCTCATCTTTGTTAGTTACCTGATTTGAAGGTTCCAAATTCTTTGTTTGTGGAGTTAATATTTTTGTCATAACTGAGTTACTCACATTTACTATACTTTAATTGTAGCATATTTTTCATATTAATTCAAATAATCTATACTCTTAGAATCCGCCATGTTTAAGTCATAATTAAGAGCCCAGTTGTCGCCAACTTTTATTTCTACTTCAAGTGGTATAGAAATTTCTACTACACCTTCCATTATATTTTTCACAAGTTTTGCTGTTTCTTGCACCTTTTCGTCTTCTACTTCAACCAGTAGTTCATCGTGAACCTGGAGGATTATTTTACCTACTTTCAATTGATCAAAAAGCTGAATTGTCGCACGTTTTATTATATCAGCAGCGGTTCCTTGCAGTGGTGCGTTTATTGCTGCCCTTTCTGCAAATTGTCTTATATAAGGAATTGTATTGTTTATGTCTCTTACAAAGCATCTTCTGCCAAACAAAGTTTCTACATAACCATGCAATCTTGCGATAGACACTGCTTTTTCCATATAGGCCTTTATTTCTGGGTAACAGGAAAAATAGTAATTAATGTATTCAGCAGCTTCCGCAATGGTAATTCCAAGCCGCTTTGCAAGACCAAATGGGCTAATGCCATATATAATTCCAAAATTGATGGATTTTGCTTTGCGTCTTAATTGCTCATCTATTTCTTGCACTCCAAAAACTTGCCTTGCGGTGATCTCATGAATATCTTGTCCGTTTGCAAAAGCTTCTTTAAATGCTGCAACGTTTGCAACGTGTGCCAGGAGTCTTAATTCTATTTGCGAATAGTCAGCAGAAATTATCTTATGCCCT
Source organism: Wolbachia endosymbiont of Rhagoletis cerasi (assembly GCF_018454475.1). Taxonomy (NCBI): domain Bacteria; kingdom Pseudomonadati; phylum Pseudomonadota; class Alphaproteobacteria; order Rickettsiales; family Anaplasmataceae; genus Wolbachia; species Wolbachia endosymbiont of Rhagoletis cerasi. The sequence goes on from NZ_JADCNC010000012.1 coordinate 15,288, forward strand.
TTTGGCGCAATAAATGCTTGTCTGATAAGATTTCCCTCTTCGCTTCTGATAGGAATATTCTGTAAATTAGGATTGCTGGAGCTCAGCCTTCCAGTTGCAGTTGCAGTCGTTGAAAAGCTTGTGTGTATTCTACCATCAAGTGGATCAACTTGCTTTATTAATGCATCAGTGTAGGTGCCTTTTAATTTACTTAAATGTCGCCAATTTAAGATTTTACTTGCGATTTCTACCCCTTCTTCTTCGAGTGCCTCTAGAACTTCATAATTGGTGCTATACGATCCAGATTTTTTTGACTTTTTCTTTTTATTAAGCCCCATTTTGTTGAATAAAACATCACTTAATTGTTTTGGCGAAGCAATATTAAATCTTTCTCCTGCCAAATTATATATCTCATCTTCAAGCACGGCAATTACCTGCTGAAATTTATCGGACAGCTCCTGTAATTTTTGTATGTTCAGTAATATCCCATTTTTCTCCATATCAAATATTACTTTCATAAGTGGCTTATCGAAGCGCTCGTAAATTGTGAACAATTTTTCCTGAAATAACCTTTGCTTTAGCTTTTCATGAATTGCTATTAAAGTTTTTGCCGAGAAAATTTCTGCATTTTCACTCAAATTATGCGCAACTATGTTTGGAATACTGTGATCGTGTTTTCCTGTATCCAAGCTATACGACATTATCATCAAATCATCAACTGAATCTAGCATCTTCTCTACTGTAGGGAAGATTTTCCTGATTTCTTTAATGTTATGTATTATTTTAAGCGCCCCATTTGAGAGTAAAGTTGAGTTAATTATAATGAGTGCATCTTGTATGCTGTCTTGCTTTATATAAAAAATATTACTTTCGCTATAAGATAGACTTAATACATTGTTTTCAAGGTGGTAATGAATTGCAATTTTGCCTTCATATCTACAATGCTCCAAAAATTTCTCTAACTCTTCACTACTATATTCTGTTTTCTTTTCTGTGCTAGATCCATTGTAAGAAAAAAGCTTTTCCACTTTCCCTATTAAGGAATTGAATTCATACTTCTTTAAAAAGGATAATAGTTTCTCCATATTTGGAGAATGGACTTCATATTTTACAATATCATGTTGAAGGTCTACTTTTTCGCATAGTGATAAAAGTTCTCTTGAAATTAATGCTTTTTCCTTATGTTCGGTAAGAATATTACGAATCCTCGTTTGCTCGATGTTATCAATGTTCTCTATAATATTATTCAATGAATCAAATTCATCTAGTAATTTAGCTGCAGTCTTCGGACCTATTCCTGGAACACCTGGAATGTTATCAGATGCATCACCAGTCAGAGAAAATAAATCAAGAAGCTTGTTTGAATTTACACCAAATTTTTCTACTATTTGTTTTTCATCTATGTATATATTTTTAATAGGATCAAATATTAGAATATTGTAATTCAAAAGCTGGAACAAATCTTTATCTGATGAAACGACTACCACTTTAAAGTCTTGGTGGTTGGCGTATTTTGCAGCTAGTGTTGCGATTATATCATCTGCTTCATAACCTTCAATCTCTTCATAGCTGAGGTTAAAAGCTTCTACCGCTTCCCTCAGTATGGTAAACTGTGGAATTAGATCCTCAGGAGGCGTTACTCTGTTTGCTTTGTACTCAGGATATAAATTGTGCCTAAAATTCTTTTTCCCTGCATCAAATGCTATAATTAAGTAGTCCGAATGGGCAATGTACTTAAGAACCATATTCAGAAAGCCATATACACCACCTATTGGCATTCCTGTTGTGGTAATTAAGTGAGGTAGTACATAGTAAGCTCTGAAAAGAAAACCATAGCCATCGATGATTGTGAAAGTTTTTTCTTTCATTGTAGATATTTATGCGTGCTTTTGATGGTCCACTATTTAGCTGAGAAAATCAAGTTTTTGTTTTTCTGCTTTTGAGCGTTGCAAGAGATTTTACCGAAAATAGCATTCATGATGGGGATGTACACATATGTAATATCAAAACCTAGTAGAAGAAATTTGACCTTACCCAGAAAAAGTGGAGAGAAAGTGTGGAATGTTTTTTACAAAAAGAATGATGCATCAAATTGTTCTGGAATGCAATAGTTAATAGTGACGTTGTTTGTTATAAAAAATTTCTATGTATTCAAATATTGCAGTTCTAGTTTGTTGAGCAGAGTGTTGTGAAGTATCAATAAGTATTTCTCTTTTCAATGAGCTAAAGAAGCTTTCTGCAACAGAATTGTCGTAACAACAGCCTTTATTACTCATCTATATTCTTTACAGCTAAGAGATATTGATACCCTTGCGCAGTATATTGTGAACCTTGGTCACTGTGCAGCAGTAGATTTTTAACAGGTTTACGCCTATTAATGGCCATTAATAAAGAGTTCATAACCAATTGTTTATTTATTGCACTACTCATTAACTACCATACGTGAGAATTATTGCTGCCAAATATAGCCATCCCTCCTTGGTTTTGATGTAAGTAATCCCATACTTTATTTGGTTGATCAACAATAAAGTTTTGATCTAGTATATTGGGAGCTACAGCTCTATTATCTGTTTGTTGTTTTTTAATTTTAAACTTTCTTTTCAGTATAGCCCTGATGTCATTTTTCTGCATAATACTTTGCACCGTTTTCAAATTGCAACTTTTACCCAAAGCCTTCAATTCAGCATGAATTTTAGGAGCTCCATATCTACATTTAGAAACTTGATATATTTTTTGAATAGCTGCGAGTAGCTCTTTATTTGCTGATTCTCTACTGCTTATTTTTCTTGTGGTCCACTTATAGTAGCCACTAGCAGAAAATCCTACATAATTCCTGCACTTTATGGTGTTTACTATGCTCTTTTATAAAAAAATATTTTACTCTTTTTGACTGGCCAGGGCTTTTTTTAAAATGTCTCTTTCTCTTGTTACTTTTGCTAACTCTTTCTGTAAATCAAATCTCTCTTTGTCATAAGGTGCTACATCTGGAAATGCATTTGCTGCTGACTTTTTTTCGTTATATTTCTTCATCCATTTTCCTAATACACTATCCCTTATTCCTAGATCTCTTGCTACTTTTGCAACTGGTTGACCTACCTTTCTTTGTTCATTTGCCAGTTTAACAGCTTCCAATTTGAATTCTGCTGTATATTCTCTTACCATTTCTAATCCTCCAAAATTTTATTTTACCCAAAAAAACTCTTTTCTTTCTCTCCACTTTTTCTGGGTAAGGTCACTATTTCTTAAGTAATTTACACTTCAGAGTTTATCTGCTTTAAAGTTTACTCTATTCTGTTTCAGCATTTGTCATAAATCCTTAATTATTTCTGACTTTTTAGTTCAGTTTTTAACCATTCTTTCCTTAACTTAATGGCAGTGACAATAAGCCTATCTATCATTCTGATGTGATTTCAGTTTTGTTTACGTGCAAACTCTCTAATCCCACCTTGTAGTTAGGATAAATTAGAGAGACATTAAGATCTTTTTTAATTTTAACATTACTTACTCTCTTTGATCCTAAATAAAAACTCTGTGCATAATCTGGTAACTCAATTGGTTCTGGAGGGCTAACATTGAGAAGTTTGGTCGCATATATTACCACTTCAGATTGTGTAGTGGGTAAATCGTCTGCACAATTGTATATTTCACCAGGTTTTATGTTTTGCATGGAAGAAAATAAAATATTTGATATATCTTCAACGTGAATACGAGAAAAAAAATGCCCTTCTTTTTTCACATTTCTTGCTTTGCCAAGCTGCAAGTCAATTAACACGTTCCTACTAGGGCCGTATATTCCAGCTAAACGAAAAATATGTACAGGCAGTTTGCTATTTAGCCACTTCTTTTCAGATTTAAGGCGCTTTTCTCCTCTGATTTCTATAGGTCTTGTTTCAGATTCCTCATCCACCCAATTACCAGAGTGATCACCATAGACGCTAGTTGCAGACAAATAACCAAGCCATTTTACATTTTGCAGGCAATCACCGTATCTCTCCACAACATCATCGCCATCTGGAGGAATAGAAATTAAAACGTGCGTTGCGCTTTTAAGCAGATCTTGACTAACTTTCTCATAATTAAAGAGGATTACATCTTGTATATTTTTACTTCTTGATGTGCCACTGACTTTCCAACCTAAGTTCAGTAATTTTTTCGATAAAAATTTAGCTACATATCCATAACCAAAGCAAAACAAGTGCATGAAAATTAATTTTTAAAATTCTTCTTGATAAATTCTACTCCTAATTTTATTCCCTCTTCATTAATAATATGCCCTAATGCATGAATTGGGTGTCCTTCAACATTTACTCCATTTTCTTTCAGAGCTTTAACCGCTAAATCGAGGGACGAAAAAGGTACCACGTCGTCAGCATCACCATGGATAACACATATGTTAGGTTTTGACTTGATCTCTGGTGCAGTTTTTGAAGGTGAAAGAAATCTACCAGAGTATGCAACAACTGATGCACAGGATTGAGAGCGGGTGAGAGCTGTATGTATTGCAAGCATTGCTCCTTGAGAAAATCCAACTAAAGAAAGTTGCGTATCTTTTAAATTAAGCTCCTTTAATTTTGTATCAATGAAATGATTTACAATTGATGTAGCATTTTTTACTCCATTATATAGCGCTTCCTCACTACGATCTTCCAAGCTGAACCACTGATAACCATCACCTATTTCTCTTTCAAACGGAGCATTGGGTACTGCAAAATATGAACCCAGTAAAAACTTGCTCATAACTTTAGCAAGGTGAATGAAATTATCGCCACTTGAGCCCCAACCATGTAAAAAAATAATCAAATTTTTCTTATTTCCGCCTGCACAAATTTCTGGGCCTTTAAGTTCAATCATTTCTTTTCCTTTTGCATTTATATTTTTATTTAACACTAATTTTCAAATTTGTAAAAACCCATGTGCAATTATGTACACTAGCTCATAACTGTATGAACATTGCAATTTGCAGGCAATTCGCGTGGCAGATGAAAGTAGCTGACACTGGAATACAGCTTTTGATCGAAAATGTTGCATAGTGCACAATCAATTTTTCTAGATCCCAGTGTCAAGCACTGGGATGACATCATAGGGGCGCTGGGATGACACCCTCCTGCTAGACAATGTTCGTACAGCTATGGAATGAATTGCGGTATGACGTAGGATTGCTGTCATTCCAGTCTGGAATCCAGGAAACTTAACTTTACACCAGGTAATAAGAACTGGATCCCAGTGGGCTTTGTTGCATCGCTACTTATGAAAGGCTAACTATAGTTAGGATTATAAGCAACCTATTGAAAATCTTGTTTTTTTGCAATCAATCTGATCAAATTTAAGAATAGTAATTTGTTATTTATATTAATAAATTTAATTCTATTGAAAATAGCTAAAGCATTGAAATTCTTGAATTTTAGCCGGATTGGTAAATGGTAGTGAAATTTCTTTTACTCAAATTTAGGTATTCATTGACCGTTCTTGTTATAAATACCAGAATAATAAGCTACTGATATTCCCTATCTTTTTTATCTTTAATCCATCATAGCTAGCAATGCAACAAAGCCATCCCAGTGTCAAGCACTGGGATGACACCTCTGGGCACTGCCGTCATAAAGGAACCAGTGTCAGCTACTTTCATGACATCAATAATTGACCTCGACTTACCGTCCAACTAGAAAGTTGTACATAGAATGACAGAAGAGACTCGTGTTAGATATTATTTATTTACTTTCGATCTTTTCTATCAATTTTTTAACTAAACCTCTTAGCTTCTTACTGGATTCATCAAGCTCTTGAATCTGCGAGCTATGCTCTTTCATTAGTTCCTTATAGTTACCTCTTATGTAGTCAATCATTTCCTTCATCTGAGCAATCATCTTGTTAACATCCATACTGCCCAAATCAGGTATCATGCCAGGCATAGCCCCTTCTAACATACCGCCAGCCATAAGCTGCTGAGACATTTGCATAAATGGTTTTAAAGTCTGATTAAGCAATTCAGGATCCTTGGCTAATTTTTCTATTTGCTCTTTGCAAGTATCCATATACTGCTTCATAAATTCATCTTCTTGCCCTTTGTCTATCATAATTATAACCTACCTAAAAATACGTGTTCTTTATTATATATTATTTTAAAATTAAAAACAATACAAAATACCTGTCACAATTGCATTAATACTTTTTAAATAATAAAAAATGCTCCTTTGCTTATAAAGGGTCACATACCTTCTTTAACCATTCCTTATCTTTTACGCTATTTTCTAAGTTTTTATAGACAAATTGATGGTAGCCATTTATCCATTCAATTTCATCCTTAGTAAGCATTTGCACATTTATTAGTCTTCTATCATATGGAATAGAGGTCAGTTGTTTAAAGTTTAAGAAGCCGTTTTCTTGTCTGTTGACATACATCAGATTTTCAATCCTTATTCCATACTCTCCCGGAATGTAATAGCCAGGTTCGTTGGAAAGTATCATCCCTGGCGTGAGTTTCACTTTATTACTTTTTGATATTGCTTGTGGTCCTTCGTGTACTGATAGGTAACTTCCTACTCCATGCCCTGTACCATGCATATAGTCCATTCCAAATTTCCATAAATGCGTACGTGCTAATATATCCAATTCTCCACCAGTAGTGCCAGGAGGAAAGATGACACTTGCTATAGCAATGTGAGCTTTGAGTACTATTGTATAGTGGGTTATTTGTTCATCAGTTGGATTGCCAATTGCTACAGTTCTTGTCACATCAGTTGTGCCGTCAAGGTACTGGCCACCAGAGTCAATCAAATACAGTCCATCTTTCTGAATTACTTTATTCGTCTTACTGCTTGCACGATAGTGAATTATTGCTCCATTCTCATTAAATGCTGAAATTATTGGAAAACTTAGTTGCTTAAACAAATTCTGCTCTTTTCTGTATTCTAAAATCTTTTCTTCAGCTTCAAGTTCTGTACCAACATTATTTTCAAGCCAAGATAGAAAATTTGTAACTGCCACTCCATCTCTGATATGCGCATTTATAGCCCCAGCTATTTCAGTTTGGTTTTTTGCTGCTTTATAAATTAGACAAGGATCTTCTCTCTCAGCTACCTGTTTATCTTTTATTACAGCCATGATACTCATTGGAGTTGTGCTTGGATCCATGACTATTGAATTTAGCTTGTGCAGCGAATTTTCTAGCTCACTAATATCAAAAATATTTATATGATTGCCTAAATTTGCTTCTATAGTTGAATGTTCTTTATCTTGAATAAACAAATCAACATTACCGCTTTTATACAATATAGCACGGCCCAATATACATGGAGTATATTTAGCATTTTCATTTCTTAAATTTAATAACCAAGAAATTGAATTTGGATCAGTTAAAAGCACTGCTTCAGCTTCTTTATCTATACTTTTAGCGACTTTTTCACATTTGTCCTTACTACTTTCACCAGCATGTTCAATAGAATGTAAAACCACTGCTTGTTTTCGATAGTCACTTTTTTTTCCAGCTAAACAGGGTATTAATTTACAGATATTCTCATACTTTCTTATATCTTCTATGGTAAAATATTGCAAATAATAACCTAGTGAGGCAGTCGATGTTAAGTTTGCTTTTATCCATTCGCGTGGATCCTCTTCTTGTATATTATATACTTGAAAATTGCCCCGATCGAGCTGATTGCGAGCTTGTGTGATATAGCGTCCATCCGTAAAAAATGGGCACTTGTTGTCTTTTGTAACGATAAGTAGCCCATTTGTTCCTGTAAAGCCACACAGCTTTGTTAGCTCCTCTGAATACTCATTTAAATATTCATCTTTAGTATGCAACATAAATGCATCAACGTTTATCTCGTGCATAAAAGAACGAAATTCTTCGATTTTTGACATAGAACACCTCATACAAAATTAGCAGCCACTTTCGTTTTCCTGTTTCTCAAATACACTAATATGCTCACTATCGCTGCAGGAGTGATGCCTTGTATTTGCTTTGCAATGCCAATCGTCGCTGGTTTTATCGTCTGCAACTTTTCTATTACTTCACTTGACAGGCCTTTAACTTGTGAATAGTTAAAATCAATTGGAATTTGAGTGTTAATTTCCTCTCGTAAAAACTTCATATCCGCTTCTTGTCTTATTAGATAAGGTTTGTATTTTGCTTCAATTTCAACCGCTTCGCATATTTCATTCTTAGTTATGCTACCCATTGCGGTGCCATCCCAGCGCGTGATGCTGCTTAACTCCGGCCATATTTCTTGTAATTTATTCCAGTCGATGTTTGGATAGCTAAGTAAATCTAGTGCCGTTTTTCTTATCCCATCATAAGATATTTTGATACCATAAGACCTAAGCTGCTCAGGAGTAATCGTCAGACTCCCTAACTTCTCTTCAAGCTGCTTAATGGATTCAAGTTTATTCTGTAAAACAGAGTATCTCTCATGCGAAACAAGGGAAATATCATAACCTTTTTGTGTTAATCTTCTATCTGCATTGTCTGACCTGATAGCTAGCCTATATTCTGCACGTGAGGTAAATAATCTATAAGGTTCGATCACCCCTTTGGTGACTAGATCATCTATCATTACGCCGATATATGAGTCTGTGCGATGAAGAACAAAGCTTTCTTTTTTTTCAGATGCAGAGAGTGCTGCATTAATTCCGGCAATAACTCCTTGCCCTGCTGCTTCTTCATATCCAGTAGTGCCATTAATTTGGCCAGCAAAATATAGGCCTTTAATTTTCTTAGTTTCAAGAGTATGGCTTAGTTCTCGTGGATCAATATAGTCATACTCAACTGCATATCCAGGTCTTAGTATTTCTGCATTTTCAAGTCCCTTGATACTCTTTATCATTTCACACTGCACTTCAATAGGCAATGAATTTGAAATTCCGTTCGGGTATATAGTATCATCATTCAAGCCCTCTGGTTCTAAAAATATTTGATGACTACTTTTTTCTGCGAATTTTTTAACCTTAGTTTCAATGGATGGGCAGTATCTTGGTGCTATAATATCATCCAAATACGAAGAAGCTGACCTGTGCAGATTCTCTCTAATTATTTTATGCGTGTTTTCATTAGTATGGGTAATAAAGCATGATACCTGAGGTTGGTTAATTTTTTCTGTTAAGTAAGAAAACGGCACAGGTGGATTATCACCCACTTGTTCTTGCAATATTGACCAGTTTATAGTGCCACGATCAAGCCTCGGTGGAGTTCCAGTACGCAATCTACCTAATTTAAAATTATATTTCTTCAACGTATTTGCAAGTTCTACTGCAGGCTTATCTCCCATTCTCCCTGAAGGAGTTACCTGCTCTCCTATATGAATTACACCTTGCAGGAAAGTCCCTGTAGTTAAAATGACTTTGCTTGTCAGTATATGCTCCCCTGAGCTTGTTATTACAGCTTTAATGCACAATTCTCCATTGTTATTACTCTCTATAAGGAAATCGTCAACTGACTCTTCTTTTACCGTCAAATTATTATAATTTAGAATAATTTCCTGTATTGCTTGCTTGTATAATTTTCGATCTGCCTGTGCACGTGGTCCCCACACTGCCGCACCTCTGCTGCTATTTAAAATGACTGAGTGTATGCTTGCTCGGTCGATTGCTCTTCCCATTATTCCATCAAGAGCGTCAACTTCCCTGACTACAACACCCTTTGCAACTCCTCCAATTGCTGGATTGCAGGACATTTCCCCTATAGTTGAAATTTTATGAGTTATAAGCAGCGTGTTTGCACCAAGGCGAGCTGCAGCAGCAGCCGCTTCGCACCCTGCATGGCCACCACCTACTACTACTACGTCATATTTATGCATGCTTTCTTGAGTAATTTTTACTCTACTAATATTCTAACTATTAGCGGTTAATGTCAAATTTTGTTATTCCAATGCTGCACACTGGAATAACAGAAACCTTTTTGGTTAGCTTAAACGTCCTGCTTTTTTGAAGAAAAACACTCAATTATAGGTGATATAATGTGCTCATTCACTTTTTCAGCTATTGGTACTATAATATTTTCCATTGCAAGAAACGCTGTAATTGGTGCTATGGCTCCTATTACAGCACCTGCCAAAGCTGCAGAGCCCATTCCAAGCATTGCACCAGGAAAAATAGCAGTTGCGGCTGCAGCAAGGCCAACTCCAATTGCAACGCTTGCAACGCATATACAAGCAAAGAAGAAAAGAGCTTCTTTGGAGAATTTTCCTTCTTTTACACTATCGCATATAAAATATGCAGTTAATAATATTACAGGAATGGCGGCAATAATTCCACCTATAACCAAAGGTGATAAAGCTGTAAAACTCAATCCCAGACCTGTAAATGCACCTATTACCGATACTACACCTAAAAGTATTAAATCTCCTTCATCCATATAACCTCCCTAATTAATTGATATATTACCATTTGTTCATATCTCCGTCAAGCAGAAAATTTTAGTGGGGCGAGCGACCAGGATCGAACTGGCGACATTCAGTACCACAAACTGACGCTCTACCAACTGAGCTACGCCCGCCAAGATATAAAATTTCTAACATAAGAGCGCAAATAGTCAATTGATTATTTAACTCTCCTTTTGCAGAGGGTTTTAAGTTTAGCCAATAAATATTTTCATTGATACTTTTACCATTATAGTTAATCGTATTGACACTAATGAAGTAGTGGTATGTTTAAAAGTATTTTCACATTTAGTTTTTTTACGGCTATTTCAAGGATCTCAGGGTTAATAAGAGATGTATTGATTGCTACGGTTATTGGTGCGAACTCTCTTGCAGACATATTTTTTTCTTCGTTTCGCTTTGCCAATCTATTTCGAGCATTTTTTGCAGAAGGAGCGTTCACTACCTCATTCATACCGTTATATTCGACAGAATCATATGATAATAAAAAGGCATTTAATTTTGCAAGTAGTGTAATATCCATTACGTTTATTATCTTAGTAATTTTTTGCCTTATTATGCAAACTTTCTCCCCTTATATGATTCAAATTTTTGCTCCTGGATTTGACCAAAGTAAGTTTACCCTTACTGTTACTTTATCAAGAATTATGATGCCCTACATAATCTTTGTTTCAATTGCATCACTTATTGGTGGAATGCTGCAAGTAAAGCAGCATTTTGCTTCAACAGCTATTGCACCAATTGTTTTGAATCTCTGTTTAATCATCAGCTTGCTTTTACCTTACATTGAAACACCGGCTCATAACCTTTCTATAGCTGTCCTTATAGGAGGAATTTTCCAGCTACTTTTGATACTATTTAGTGCATACAAGTTAAAGGCAGCTTTTTCTTTTAGCCTTGAATTAAGCAATGAAGTAAGGTTGTTTTTTAAGCGTGTGATACCTGCAATTATCAACAATTGTGTAACTCAAATAAGCTTATGGATTGATACAATCATGGCGAGTTTTATACCAAATGCGGTGTCCTATATATATTATGCCGATAGACTAAATCAACTACCGCAGGGAATAATCGGTACTGCAATTGGTACAGTGCTTCTTCCTTTAATTTCAAAACAGGTGAATAATACTGAAAATATAGTCAAAATACAGAACAAGGCTCTCAACATAGGATTAATGTTAATTATGCCAACAACTGCTGCCTTTATCATTATTCCCGACATAATTTTACTTACGCTTTTTTCTTACGGCCGGTTTGATCATTATGCAGTGCAGCAAACTGTTCCCACTTTAATAGCATTTTCTCTTTCTTTACCTGCATTTATTATAAATAAAGTATTGCTACCCACATTTTTTGCTAAAGGCAATCTGAAAATACCAACCATATTTTCGCTAATGTGTCTTGGAATTAATGTAGTGCTAAACCTTTTGTTAATGAACGAGTATCAGCATACGGGGATTGCTATTGCTACTTCCGTTTCCACTTGGATAAACTCTATTCTATTAATTAGTTATTTAACAATAAATAAAATGTATAAGGTTAGCCAAGCGTTATTGTTAAATGTCATGAAAATTTTTGTAGCAACGGCAGTCATGTCAATAGCCCTTTATATTTTTAATTCTTTGTTGGCAGGATTATTTTTTGATAAAATGTTGGCTCGTATTGTTTATTTAACGACTTTAATAGCTTTGAGTGTTATTGTTTATTTTGGTATTCTCTATTTAATATTTAAGGGAAACTTTAAGCATGTGTAAATTATGAGACTTTCTTTATATGCTATATTATCAATCTCACTGCTATTAATTCTCATGCATGTTGCTGCAACTTTTAAGGATTGGAGTGGCTACAGGAAATATATCATAAAAGAGTTAGAGAAGACGTATGATGCTAAAGTGCATATTGGGGGAAAAATTAAAGTTTCGTTGATTACCCCAAAGCTCACTATTTATAATGTATACGTACAATACAACGAAAATAAAGAGCAAAAGTTGTCAGATTTAATTAGTGTAAGAAAAATTGAAATAAGGCCATCGTTCCTATCGTTGTTTTTATTTTCGTTGCAACCAAAGTCAATCACATTGTTTGGCATGAAAAGCAACAAAGAAAATTTACTTAATATTATAAATACAAACGCCAGTGGTAACACAGTCGATATAGTAATAAAAGACAGCCAAGTAAGTTTCAAGAATGATTTCGCTGATATTGTTAACATAAAGGAAGTTGCTGTAAAAAAAAATAAGCAGTTTTTTGGTAAAGTAAAGGTAGGTGATAATAATTACGATTTTTCAGGAAAGGTTAATATCACAAAAAGGAATGTACACATTAGTGTTGAATCAAATTTTGTAAATTTGCTATTTACAGGTAATAGAAATCAAGAAGAACTCCAGGGTAATTTAACATTAACAATTAATAACAGTTCCGGTTCTGTGAGTGATTTAGCAAAAATCATTAATCTTAGCTTTCTCTCTTGTGTTATTCCTAGCGAAAATATCAAGATATCATCCAATATAAGTCTTAATGAAAGTGAGTTTACGGCAACTGACTTAAAAATTGATTCCAAAAGCATGCAAGCCAGCGGTACAATACAAAATGATAGAAAAGGCAATCACACTAATTTCAATATTAGCTTCAGTAAAGTTGATTTAGATTCCATACAAAATGATTCACAAAGAACAATGAATATGAAGGATCTTCTGGAATGTTTTAGAGCAGTTGTGCCAAAGAACTTGAGCTTAAATTTTAATATGGAAGCTTCTAACATTCAATATCAAAACAAAATATTGGACAATTTCCGTGCTGTACTAAAATCCACTGATGGCAAAGTAAAAGTTAATACGCTTCTTAAATTTCCTGGAATCAATAATATATCTTACTTATCAGGAGAGATCTCAAACAATAATGTCCTATCTGAATTCAACGGCGATTTATTAGTCGAAGGAAATGATTTTGAGTCATTCATTTCATGTTTTTTCCCTTCTATAAAGATGAAAGAAAACCAGAAAAATCAATTTACACTAAGTTCTAAACTGCACCTTGCACCAAGAATATTATCTATCTCAGACATTAGACTGCTAAATAATAAGGAATCCTTGCAAGGGTCAATTAGAGTAAGCCATACAAAAAAACACAATGTGGTCAATGGTGAATTTAGCATGCATAATCTTGATGCAGATAAATATGATCATTCATTATTTAGCAGTTTACCTAAAATGCAATGGCTGAAAAATTTTCAGTATGATGCAAATATAAAGGCCCGTGTTAATAACCTTACATTGAATGATACGAAAATTAAAAATTTGGATTTTTTGCTAAAAATGGAAAAAGGTAAGCTAGTTGCAGATAAAATAAAACTATCTGGAGAAGATTTCGATATTACCGGTAATGCAAAAATATTAGCAGATCAAAAATACGCCAAACCTTTATTAGATGTTAACCTTACGGGCAGTAAATTTAATGGAAAAATTATTACATTACCAAATTTAGTAGAGACGAAAAGAAATTCAAGAAATGAGATAGATCAAATTCAATGGTCAACAAAGCAGCTTGATTTTTTGGATGATAAAGAAGGCTTTGATGCAAATGTGCAAATCAATACTGCAGAATTTAAAACCGAGCATAATGTTTTGAAAGATTTTAATTTGGATGCGGTAATGAGAAACAACACTATCACTATCAGGCAGGCAAGTTACGTATTAGAACGCGGGCAAGTGTTTTTTCAGGGTTATTTAAGATCAGACTCAATAAATACAAGGTTTTCTATTGTAAATTTGGACACTAAAAAGATTGGTAAGGTTATAGGAATTGACAATGTAAATGGTCAGGTAAGCTTAAATGGTGAAATCAAAACTCAAGGAAAAAGTTTTCATGATTGGGCTAGTAACTTATCAGGAGATATAAATTTACAAGCACAGGGAATAGAATTTACTAATGTAGATTTCAATTCATTTATCACTAATTTGTTAAGCAGTAATAATAAGTCTGAAATCTCCACACTTGCTTATATTGATATATATAACGGTAAAACATTTTTTGAAAATATTAGCGGAAAAGCAAGTATTAAGAGTGGTATATGTTCAACTAGTTTACAATTCGGGATTGATCAAGCATCAGGGTCAATCTCTTCTAATTTAACCTTATCTAACTTCGCTTTAGCTTCTATATTCAGGTTCTTTTTCATACCGCCAAACCATAGTAATCCAATCTATATCGATATGCATTTGGATGGCCCTATTTGGCGTCCTAAGATGAGTTTTGATGTAGACCAAATCTTCACCGCTCTGGTTGGCAAGAAAAATAGTTGATTTACTTAGGCGTACGGTTTAGGGGACAATGAACTCATCTGAACGGATACAAACTTAACCTAACTCATCACCACCTGGCAGTGGTGGCAAGCCAAAAGCTTCTCTTTTTTCATTGAGTGTCATAAAGCTTGCATTTTCTACGTATTTCCACAACTTTTGTCTTTTTTCCATGAGAATTTCTATTGCATCTTTGTCATACGACAAGCACAGATCTTCACCAAATCTTGGTATCAGCCAAGAATTCAGGTGACAGATAATATTTTCTAGCGTTGGTAAAACCGTCTGTTCCCAGAGGGATAAGCGTGCTTCGACTAAATTGCTATAAGTGTTATCACCCGGTATGCCAAGCAATTGCGGTGGAACGCCAAAAGCTAGCGCAATATCACGAGCTGAGCTGTGTTTGGACTCAATAAAATCCATATCCCTTGGCGATAAGCTCATTTCTTTCCACTCCAAGCCTCCTTCAAGCAATATCGGTCTTCCAGCGTTTATAGAACCTGAATAATGATCATTTATCTGCGCTTTTAAGCGTTGGTACTGCTCTTGACTTAAACTTCCACCACTTCCATCTTTTGCTGATTTTACAACTATTGCACCACTTGGTCTTGCCCCATTTTGCAACATCGCTTGATTCCAAGCACCCGCCTGATTATGTTGATCTATGCTATATGCAGCTGCCTCAATTGGTGATAACCCATACCAATCATTCAAAGGATTAAAGGTCTTTAGGTGCAACACTGCTGAACGTCCGGTTAGTTTATCAACTTTAAAGTCATAACTGTTGTTATTTATGGTATAACGATAGATATAAGGAACGTTATTTCTCCCTGGAACAATTTCAACCCTATCTGGGCGCAGAAGATAAAGCTCTGTTGGTGGTTTTCTACTATTCTGTGACTCAACCATCAATATATAAGAATTGCCGTTAACTAACCGATAAGTTACAATCCCCTCAATAAATTCCGATTTTGATGTCATTGGGTTAGGAGAATAAAGTAATTTCAGTAATGGATGGGCTTTTAGTTGCGATTTTCCCTGGTCAGTAAGCTGGCAGAGAGTAAGAGGTACCGAAGATGCAGCACTTGCAATCATATTGATTGCTCGAAAGGCAATAACATTTTTTATGTAACCTTCCTCAGCAAAACTTACATAATCACGCTTACTCCAACTTGGCTCCATCATCAGTTGCAAAGCAGAGTATTCATTAAGTACTACGCTTTTCTTTCTTTGAAAAATGTTGAAATTCATATGTGCCTCCTATAGCTAATGCAAGTCATACCGCCGCGGTATCTCTAGATCCCGCTAACAAGCAGCGGGATGACGATTGTCAGGCCAGCACCCCTATGATGTCATCCAAGTAGCTGACACTGATTCCTTTATGATAATGTCATCCCAGTGCGTGACACTGGGATGACATTATAGGAGCTGGATGACAAAGAACGGGCTACTACCCTACTAGCGGCAATTGTTTCCAAAGCACAACGTTTATACAGAGCTACTAAGATGATAGAAAAATGCTATACTAAAAAAAAAAGAAATTGAACATGGCAGAATGGCTAATATCTAATCAGCTTATTGATTATAACTGTGCCGTAAAATCTATGGAAGAGAAAATTCAACAAATTCACAATAATTCAGCAGACGAATTGGTATGGCTACTCCAGCACCCTCCACTTTATACTGCAGGAATCAGTGCAACAGCTGATGATATTGTTGAAAAACTATTTCCCATATATAAAACAGGAAGGGGTGGTAAACACACATATCATGGTCCAGGACAGCGCATCATATATTTAATGTTAAACCTTAAAAAAAGAAACAAATGCGATATAAAGCTATATATTAGAGATCTAAGTAAGTGGATCATAAATGTTTTAAAGCAATTTAATATACTTGGAGAATTTAAAGAGGATAGAATAGGTGTTTGGGTAAACCATAACGGAGTAGAAAAAAAAATTGCAGCTTTTGGTATCCGTTTAAGAAAATGGGTAACTTATCATGGCATAGCGCTTAACGTCTTTCCAGACCTCTCTCACTATAAGGGTATTATTCCTTGTGGACTGCAAGATTATGGCGTCACGTCAATGGAAGAACTAGGAGTGAAAGTTCCACTCTCTGAATTGGATGATATACTAAAAAAAGAGTTTTATAAGATATTTTAATGATTGTTTATCTTTTATATTTCATTCTCACTTTATGTGCTAACACAAGTATTCATGCAATCGACCAAGTTGATATTATTGCTCCTTCTTCGAAGGGAAAAGAATCAGATCTGACTACTATAAAAGAATATGTAGAAGCTTTGGATTTTAATCCCCATATTTCGGAGAAAATATATAGTAATGATAATCCATTTTATTCCAACTCTGATGAATTCAGAGCAAATGATTTGGTTAGTGCACTAACCGGTGATAGTAAAATAATTTGGTGTATCAGAGGAGGAGAAGGGGCTTCTCGGTTAATTCCCTATCTAGAAAAGTTACCCAATGATAAAAAAGAAAGGATTGCTCAAAACAAAAAAATCCTCATAGGCTATAGCGATATAACTGCCTTGCACATCTATCTACAAGCTAAATATGATTGGCAAACTCTTCACGGCACCATGTTGGAAATGATAGTAAATAACTCCGTTTCTGAAAGCTCTGTTGAAAAATTGAAAGAGTTAATTCTTAACAAGCGGGATTCTATCAGATTTGATAACCTAAAGACGATAAATAATGGCATTAGACTAAAAGATGGCAGATTAAAGTCTAAAATCATCGGTGGTAATATGACTTTAGTTGAAAACAGTATAGGAACTGTTTGGCAAATAAATGCGAAAGGTAAAATTCTATTTTTAGAGGACATAAGAGTCTACCCATACGCAATAGAGCGCAGTTTAGATCACCTAAAACAAGCTCACATCTTTGATGGAGTACATGCAGTAATCTTTGGGGATTTCGTTAACTGCTATAACGATAACCTTGTTGAAGTTGTAAAAGAAAGGTTTGCAAAAAGTGTTAACTTTCCTGTATTTACAATGAAAGGGGTAGGCCATGGACATACAAATGATCCTTTACCTTTTAACACTCACGCTATTATTAGCGTTCAAGACGAAAAAGAAGGTTTGTTTTTTATGGACGTGCAGAATTTAGCTAATCTTATAGCTAACGCGAGCTCTACGTCATACCGCCGCAGTATCTCTTAGCCGCTAACACGTACTTAACCGTCATACCGCGATTCATTCGCGGTATCTCATCCGCTAACAAGAGATCCCGCTAACATGTAGCGGGATGACGAATTGCTTAACCGTCATTCCGCCGCAGACCGTCATACCGCCGCGGTATCTCTTAGCCGCTAACACATAGCGGGATGACGAGCTTATCGTCATGCTGCCGCGAACCGTCATACCGCCACGAACTGTCATACCACCACGAACCGTCATACCGCGATTCATTCGCGGTATCTCTAGATCCCGCTAACACGTAGCGGGATGACGGTTGTCAGGGTGTCATGCAAGTAGCTGACTACTTGGATCTGGTAGGCTTAAATCACAATGCCCGTAAAGCTGCGACCCTAGAGCTACTATCTCTCACCCACTGCAAATATTGCACGGTACTATCCACTTGATCATCGTGTCGAGTTTCAGGAAACATTAAAATCTCATACTCAAAATCGTTCAGCCATACTGCTTGGTGCGGCAGAAAAACCTTGCCAGACTCTATAATCGGAACAATTTGATAAAATCGAGTGAGTTTGTTATCATGTGGTACTATTTCGATAATTGGTAAATCACTGTTTGTCTTTAGCTCTTGCACCAATTGCTGACCACTTGTTTTTGCTTCGATTAAAATTGCGTGCGGTGTCCATCTTGCAGCTAGTGACAGAACTTGCTCTTTAAGCTTTGGATACTCAAGCTTTGCGCGATATACATCGAGTAAATAGAATTTATTGCCCACTTTTGTCCAGGTGGTGCAGACGCTAAAGTTGCTCATGCTGCTTGTTGAAACTGCAGTGTCCCAGCTCTGAGTGACATATGAGAGACTATCAGAAAAATTTCTATAGCGCTTCAGCCACTCTCGTTTAATTATACCACTTGAAAGTGGCAGAGGGTTCTGTTGATATTGTGCAGCAAAAGCGTAACTCCCAAGTTCGACTTTTATCATCTTAACTTCTTTTTTTCCTCCATAGAGGGGATATAATAGCTGGCCTTCTTCTCTTGAGTATAACATCTTTGCAGGTCTAGCACGCGATGCTGTTTTATTACTGGTTGTAGTTACTTGGATGACAGAAACAGGATGCGCTGGCTTTTTGATTGAATAGATAATCTTCTTATTTTCAGAAATCATCGGTAAGCAAATATGATGCCATATATTTTTTGGCTTGGAGAGAAGGTGTCCGGTTAAGTCCTCCTGGTGTAGCCTGTGCATTACAAGAACGATGACTCCTTTTTTTCTATCGTTCAGCCTGGTTACTAAAGTCTGATCAAACCAGTTTGTGGCACGCTTTCTAAGCGTTTCACTCAAAGCTTGAGCAGAACTGAGCGGATCGTCCACAATGATAAAATCACCACCTTCACCAGTTAGTGTTCCTCCAACTGATGTTGCGATTCTGTATCCTCTCTGCACTGTTTGAAATTTGTATTTGGTATTCTGATCTTTGGATAGTTCTACCTCTGGAAATAGCTCTCTATACCAACTAGACTGCATTATACACCTTGTATCGAGCGAGTGTTTTTCGCTAAGCAGCCGGGAGTAACTTGCAACTATTATTCTTGCAGTGGGCTGATTTCCCAGTATCCATGCGGGCCACGCAACGCTTATGCACAGGGACTTCATTGAACGCGGAGGCATATTGAATATTATTCGCCTCATTTTGCCAACATTTGCCGCTTCAAGTCTGTCTGCTATGACTTTTATATACTGATAATCATTATACTCACACCCCGGCACTACCGTTTGAAAGCATAACTCAATGAATTTTAGAAAGTTCATGATATAATGTTGAA
>NZ_JADCNC010000013.1:0-53922 GCF_018454475.1 Wolbachia endosymbiont of Rhagoletis cerasi
TAGCGGGATACTATCTACACCGTCATACCGCCGCGGTATCTCTAGATCCCGCTAACAAGCAGCGGGATGACGAGATGCCACCGCGAACCGTCATACCGCGATTCATTCGCGGTATCTCTTAACATAGATCCCGCTAACACGTAGCGGGATACTATCTACACCGTCATACCGCCGCGGTATCTCTAGATCCCGCTAACAAGCAGCGGGATGACGAGATGCCACCGCGAACCGTCATACCGCGATTCATTCGCGGTATCTCTTAACATAGATCCCGCTAACACGTAGCGGGATGATGATTGTCGTTTAGCCATAAATATTTAAGAAATTTACCAAATGAAAAAAAAGGCAAAAGAAGCCCCGGTCACTCTCTATTGTCAATTTGGCGTTTTTTAAGTCTTAAACGCTGCAATTTAGCTGCTTTTAAATGCAACTAACCTTAGCTATAAATGTTTAAGAAATTTACTAGGCAGAAAAAAAAGGCAAAGAATCCCCAGGGTAGCCAGTATTCAAATTCTCCCTTGTTCTATTTGACGTCTTTTGATGTCTTGAACGCTTTATAAGCGCGTTTCTGCTTGTATAGGTAGAAACCTAAAAGTTTTATAAAGACATGAGGTGCACATAGTGCAAAAAATTAAGCATGATTTACGCCAAATACAAAGTTCCCTTTGTCGTTTTAATCTGCAGATTGCGAAGATAAATAAATAGCTTCATTTTCATGATAAGGGCGCTGGCGGAGTTTGTCAAGCAAGTTTTTTGCAATATCAGGGGATAATTTCGACCATAAATCCCTATCAATAAATTTTAACAAAAATACTTTAGTGCATTTTCAAATATAAGCATTCCATCGCCATATTTTGGCACAGCAACACCTAAACGCTTGCTCTTTTCTTTTTCAAGGGGCCAATTATCTTGCTGGGTAAAAAATATTCCCCTTTCTGGATGGGGCATTAAAGCTAGCACTCTTCCACTTTTATCTGATAAAGCTGCTAGGTCGTATGTAGATCCATTCGGATTGTAAGGAAATTGTAGGTTAGCATAGTTGCCATTTTTATCAATGTAACGTAATGCGGTGGAATTGCTCTCAATCAATTGGTTCAAAATATCTTGATCCATAAAAAATTTGCCTTCCCCATGAGCAATAGGGAGATATAGTTCACTCAGACCCCGTAGCCAAACAGAATTACTCTGCGGATTAACTCTCACTCTAATCCAGCGGCATTGGTAATTGCCTATATCATTATGGATTAAAGCTAGATTAGAGAACTCTGGAATTAATTTTACTAATATCTGACAACCATTACATATTCCTATAATCAGCTTGTCCTGAGATAAAAACTCTTGAAACTCATCCAACAAGTTGTTTTTAATACGTAAAGCAAACGCATTACCAGCACCAGTGTCATCACCATAGGAAAAACCCCCTGGAATTGCAAGTATATTGCTTAATTTCAGTTCACCTGGATTATCTATGATATCGTTAATGTGAACGATTTTTACTTCAATATTACCAATACCAAGTTTTCTGCTGCATTCCATAAATGCAAATGCAGTTTCTTTTTCGCAATTTAAGCCATAACCAGATAGGACTGTGATTTTCATGAATTGCTAAAAATTAAAAAATTCGAATTTCCTTTTTACAAAATTTGCTACTAAATTTAACGCAAATAACACCAATAATAAAGCTATAATTGCGATAGCAGCAAGTTCAACAAATGCAATTTCAGGATTGCTTGACCATATGTATATTTGCACAGGTAGAACAGTCGCCGGATCGAAAAAGGACGTAGGTGTATCAGCAATAAATGCCACCATACCCATCATAAGTAAAGGAGAAGATTCACCTAAAATCCTTGCAATTGCAAGCACAGTACCATGTATTATTCTTGGTAACGCAATCGGTAAAGAGTGATCTAATATCACCTTGATGTGAGGTGCACCGAGCGCAAACGCTGCATCTTTTATCGTAATAGGAACATTCGCAAAGGCATTTTTTGTTGCAATTATAATATTAGGTAACATCATAAATGAAAGAGTCATTCCACCAACAAGTGGTGAAGAGCGTGGTAGCCCAAATATGCCAAGATAGAGAGTTAAGCCTACTACACCAAATATTATTGAAGGCACTGCAGCAAGATTATTTATGCTAATTTCTACAATATTGGTCATGAGCCTATTTTTAGGCATAAATTCGTAAAGACAGATGCCCGACATAATTCCTATTGGTAATGCTAATGCTAGGCACACTATAATTGTCATCAATGAGCCGATAAATGCACCTAAAATCCCTGCATTCTCAGGTTCACGAGAGTCAGATTTAAGGAATAAAGACTTATTAAAAAATTTTTTCACTCTCCCTTTTTCTTTTAGCCAATCAAGTAATTTAGCATAACGATCATTCAAATATTTATCTTTATTTATTGAATTAATTATACTTGACGCGGTAAACCAGATCTCATATTCACCACTATCTTTTACTTTCTTACGAAAAAATTTCTCTAGTTCTTTGTAAGAATTACGACTTAAAATTTCGTCACCGTCTTTAAAATCAGTTCCTCCAAACACCTTACGTAAAGAATCGTTGAGTAAGCCAATGGACTTATACCGCAAATCACTAGGATTACTCGCCAAAGCAAGATCAGCATTTATTTCAACTGGCAATAAAATTTTCGTTACTGTTAAGGCACTGTAAGAGTTAACTAATATACTCAACAATATACACACAGGACAGCCAAGTGAGATAACTAGTGCCGTGAAAGAACAAAAGCGTAGCGCTCTGTTCTTTTTATTTTTCCTTTTTATACGAGCATGTACACGCCTTGACTGAAGTAATTTAAGGAATTTTTTCTTTATACTCATTTACTTTTCTTTACACGAGGATTTGAAAAAACTTTCCCCTTTTTTGTCATGCAAGTAGCTGACACTGGGATCCAGCAGGCTTTGCCTGCAAATAATTTTTACATTTTCCATGAAAGCACAAACCAAAAGGAGAATAATGAATGCTGGATCCCAGTGTCGGAGCACTGGGATGACACCACAGCGGGAGGCAAACACAATGTTCGTACAGTTGTGTGTCACGCACTGGGATGACAAGAGAGAGTTCTGAGATGACACAATTGACATCACTCCCTATTGTATCTACTTAGATTTCTTTTTAACATAAGTAGTACGCTCTTTGATCCTTGCAGCTTTTCCAAATAGTTTGCACAGATAATACAGTTTTGCTCTACGAACCTTTCCTTTTCTTGTCACTTGCACTGAAACCAGTGCAGGAGAATAAACAAAAAACTGAGACACTATACTTTCTCCATGGCTCACTTTTCTGACTGCAAAAGAAGAATGTAACCCGCGGTTCCTTTTTGATATACATACACCTTCAAATATCTGTATACGTTCACTTGTACCGTCAACTACTTTAAAAGTGACCTTCAAATCATCGCCAGGACGAAATTCTGGTATTTCTTTAGCTAACACTTGCATTTGCTGTTCGTTAAATTTTTTAAGTAAATTTGTCATTTATCTCTCCACTCAATAATTCAGGCCTACGCTTTTTTGTTATAACATGAGACTGCTTCTGCCTCCAATCACTTATTTTTTTGTGATTGCCAGATAACAAAACCTCAGGTACTTTATATCCCTTCCACTGCTCAGGTCTAGTATATTGAGGATATTCAAGTACACCACCACCATAATTAAAACTTTCTTCAGTAATACTATCGGTATTATTTACTACACCTGGAAGAAGTCTAATGCATGCATCAAGAACCACCATTGCAGCTGGCTCACCTCCTGAAAGTATATAATCTCCAATACTTAACTCATAAGGAGTATACGCATCAATTATCCTTTGGTCAATACCTTCAAATCGACCACACAATATTGTTATATGAGGAAACTCTAATAATTCTCTGGCAATATTCTGATTAAACTTAGTTCCAGATGGAGTCATGTAAATAAACTTAGTGTTTTTATGAACAGAGAGCATACTATCTACTGCATCACCAACTACATCAGAACGCATAACCATTCCTGCTCCACCTCCATATGGAACATCATCCACAGTTGAATGTTTATCTTTCGCAAAAGAACGAATATTTATTACTTCAAGGTTCCATATTTTTTTTTCTAACGCTTTTCCGGCAAGAGAATAGTTCAAAAACCCCGGGAACATTTCTGGGAATATGGTTAATATTGTAACATTGAATGCCATTAAGGTTTATTTTAAGTTATTTGGGGCTATACTCTAAGAATAGTAAATTGATATAATATATAGTTAAATTAAACATGTCACTGAATA
Source organism: Wolbachia endosymbiont of Rhagoletis cerasi (assembly GCF_018454475.1). Classification (NCBI taxonomy): domain Bacteria; kingdom Pseudomonadati; phylum Pseudomonadota; class Alphaproteobacteria; order Rickettsiales; family Anaplasmataceae; genus Wolbachia; species Wolbachia endosymbiont of Rhagoletis cerasi. The sequence continues at coordinate 4,295 of NZ_JADCNC010000013.1, forward strand.
AAACGATATACGAAGGTAAAGCGAAAGCCATTATTGAAACTGAAGACTTATCAATTGTCATACAGCACTTTAAAGATGATGTTACAGCATTCAATAAGGAAAAATATGAAATAATCGATGGTAAAGGAATAATTAATAATCATATTAGTGCTTTTATCATGGAAAAGCTTGAGAAAGCAGAAATTAGCACACACTTTATAAAAACTCTAAACGAAAGAGAACAGCTAGTCAAAAAACTCAAGATAATACCTCTTGAGGTAGTAGTTAGAAATGTCGCAGCTGGCAGCTTTTGCAAACGTTTTAATATCAAAGAAGGTGAGAGGCTTGCATCTCCTATAATCGATTTTTTTTACAAAAATGATGACCTAGCCGACCCAATGGTAAGTGAAAATCACATACTGTATTTTGATTGGCTATCTAGCAAAGAAATGGATGAAGTTAAAACTACAACTTTAAAAATCAACGAAATATTAGTTCACCTATTTTCAAATGCAAGTATATATTTAGTTGATCTCAAGTTAGAATTTGGCAGATTAATAAATGACAGTACTAAAATCGTTTTAGCTGATGAAATTAGCCCTGATAACTGCAGATTATGGGATAAAAATACTTATAAAAAGCTAGATAAAGATGTCTTTCGTTTGAATTTAGGAGATTTAAAGGAAGCATACCTAGAAGTTGCAAAAAGACTGTCAGTAAAGTTAGGTTAACTAAATACTACTCTATCAAGTGGAGGGTTACATGCCTCATCAAGTTTTCCAATAATTTCAATTTTTTCTCCACGTTTTTGGAAATGATTTTTCACGTTTTGCATATTCTCAGAACTTACGATCAATACCATACCAATACCACAATTAAATGTTTTTAGCATTTCTTTCTTCTCTATTTTACCCTCCTTTGTTAGCCATAAAAATATATCTGGCCATTTCCAGGAATTAATGTCTATGTTTGCAAATAAGTTTTTTGGAAGAATTCGCGGAATATTGTCTACCAAACCACCACCCGTGATGTGCGCAATACCTTTTACTTGTGACATGATAGGCAGCAAAGAATCAACATATATTTTTGTTGGTTCAAGTAGTATTTCACTCCAAGATTTATTATTCCATAGAGATGTATCGTTATAATTTATACCTAAGCTTTTGAAAACATGGCGCACTAAAGAAAACCCATTTGAGTGAATTCCACTTGACTCTAAGCCAACTATATAATCACCTGCTTTCATCATACTACAGTTTGGAAGAATTTGCTTTCGATCAACTACACCAACCACAAACCCTGCAAGGTCATAGTGATTATTACCATACATTCCAGGCATTTCTGCAGTTTCCCCACCAACCAATGCTATTTTAGCTTGCTTGCACCCCTCTGCAATGCCCTTAACCACAGATAATAAAACATCTTTGGTCAAAACGCCTGTTGCAAAGTAATCAAGGAAAAACAAAGGCGTTGCTCCTTGTGCAAGTAAGTCATTTACACACATTGCAACTAAATCTATACCTATAGTATCATGTTTATTCACTTCTTGAGCTATCAACAGTTTCGTACCTACTCCATCAGTTGAGGAAACGAGTACTGGATGGTCATACTTCTTACTTAGTGCAGCAAAATCAAATAACGCAGAAAATGAACCTATTTCGCTGATTACTTCTTCTCTAGTAGTTTCTTGAGCAATAGGCTTGACTTCTTTTATTAACTTATTATATAGTTCAATATCTATTCCTGATCTGGTATAAGTATTCATAATCCTTTTATAAATTTTAAAATTGTTAATACTATATTAATGCCTTGATATAAAAAGTGCAACGAAACTTTCTTTTAATTGACTATTATATACTTACCAATATAGGGTAACTTAAATCATTTATAATTATCCAATGAACGAAAATACCAAAAACATACTGTTAATAACGGAACTGCTATCAGGACGGCTGCTTCATGACTTTGCTAACTCTATGAATGGAATAACGTTTGGCGTAGAAGAGCTTGAAGTAATAGATAAGAATGATGCTGATGCGCAGAAGGAAGCGTTGTTGTTTCTTAAAGAAAGCTCCGATGATTTAATATATAAACATAAAGTTATGAAGCAGGCATATTCTTCTTCAATGGATAATTATAGCTTTGATAAGACCAAATCTAATATCGAAAATTATTTATTAAAAAAAAAGTAAAGCTTACGTGGAAAATAGACGCATACTCTGCAAAAAATAAGGAAGATTTAATTGAAAAGATAAATAAGATAATTTCTAATATGGTGCTAACTATAGCCAGTGCAGTGGCGGAAGTTGAACTAGTATCTGTTTTACTGAGTCAAACAGAAGATAAAATGCTATTAACTATAAAAATTCTAAATGAACACAAACCAATAAGCAAATCATTAGTAGACAAATTAATCAAAAAAAATGACACTAATTTAAATACAAAAGATATTAATATCTATATGACCTCTTTATTATTAGAGTACTATAACACTGAAATGCATTATACTTGCGAAAATAATTTGCTGGAAATAGGTTTAACTATAACTTGAGTTGCATATTTGGTTATTACAACTTTTTCTTCGTGTCAAGGCATTCCCCGACAAGGGGTACCAAATCTAATTTTTGTAATCACTTAAGTCTAGTACTATTTTATTAATGTAGCGCTCATTTGCATCTTTGATGATAAACTTCATACCATTTTTATATTTAATGACTTCATCTACAGAAGGCACTTTACCAGCAATCGAAAGAATCAAACCACCAAGTGTAACATAGTCTTCTTCAGGGTCACGTAATTCTATTTTTAGATCCTCTTCTATATCTTTTATAAGAGCCCTTGCTGATACTTCAAACTTATTTTGAGACAATTCAGTAATGGTATATTCTGAATTTATTTCGTTTTCACTATCAATGTTTGGTATTAGTTCCTCTATAAGATCAGTCATTGAAATTAAACCATCAGTTCCACCATATTCATCCAATACGATAGCTAAGCATGATTTAGAAGAGTTCATCCTAACAAAAAGATTAGTTGTCTTCATCGAGGGTGGAACAAATATTACGCTTTGTATAATATGTTTCAGATTAAAATTTTTATCCCTATTAAAAATAACATCTTTTACATAAAAAAAGCCTATTACGTTATCAAAGTTATTTTTATAAATTGGTATTTTAGTGTGGCAAGTGTTTTTTATCTTCTTTATTATTTCACGCTCGCTTGACTCAATGTCTACTGCGCATATCTCTGTACGTGGAGTCATTATATCCATTATACCACAATCGCGGAATTTTAATAGACCATTAAATATATTAAGGTCTGGCAGATCTTTCATTAATGCCTCAGTCGCACACTTTTTCAACACAGAAGCTTTTTTGAAAAGGAAGAGAAAAATTCTATATGCTATTTTTTCTACTAAGGTTCTTTTTTTACTCAATTTATTCCCTGTAATGGCAAAAACGTTTTCAGATTAGATTTATCAAGAAAACTGTTATTAAATGTTTAATAAGCATGTGAATAATGTCAAATTAATTTGTGAATTATTTGTTGATATAAAATACCAACAATTGATCAACAACTTTTTCAACAACATATACATAGTTGTGTAACAATGCATGATGGTAAAGTATTTTCCATAAAAGAAAATTACTAACACTCTAAACACCTTACTTATACACATAAATCATAACAGAAAATCAATAATATACGAAAGTTACTCACATATTTATCCACAAGTTGAACAACGCCAATTTTTACTGAATTTTAAGTTAGTAACAAGTTATTGATAGAACTATTATTATTACTATACTTTAATATACAAAAGAATAAATAGAATAGATTGGAAAGCGGTAAAACAATAATAGCGAAAATTATTAAGAGAAATGAGCCGGGTGGAAGAGTGCCTATCTGGCTAATGCGTCAGGCTGGCAGGTCTCTTCCTGAGTACCGCAAAGCAGTAGAAAATATGAATAATTTTATGGAGATATGCTACAACACAGATTTAGTGACAGAATTGACGTTACAGCCGGTGACAAGATTTGACATGGATGCGGCGATAATTTTTTCAGACATTTTAATAATAGCTGATGTTTTGGGTTGTGACGTGAATTTCGTACGCGGTGTAGGTCCAATAATAAAACCCGTGGAAAGTCCTAAGGAATTGAAGGGTCCACAAGAAATTGAAACTAAAACCTTACCAATTCTAAACGCTATAAAAAAAGTCAGAAGCCAATTACCAAAAGAAAAATCTCTCATAGGATTTGCTGGTGGACCATGGACAGTAGCCTCATACATCATAGAAGGTGGGAGCAGCAAAACTTTTTCCAAAGTATTAAATTTTTATCCTTCGTGTTTGAAGGAAATAATTGAACGAATAACGGAAGTAACGATTATTTATCTAATTAAACAGATAGAATTTGGAGCAGATGTTATTCAGCTATTTGACAGTAATGCTGGTGCGTTATCGGAACCATTGTTTAAAGAATATGTTATCGAACCAACAAAGAGAATTATCTTGGCAATAAAGGATAGATTTTCTGATTTTCCAATAATAGGTTTTCCAAGGTCTGCTGGAAATCTTTATAAAGATTACTACGAACAAACAGGTGTATCTGCAGTAAGTATAGATTATAATGTTCCAATAAAATGGGCGAAAGCGAATCTAAACATCCCTCTACAAGGAAACCTTGATCCTAATCTTTTAGCCTATAATAAAACGGAAGCAATCAAAGAAGCAAAACGTATAATAGATTGCTTTAGAGATTTACCCTTCATATTTAATCTCGGACATGGAGTACTCCCTGATACTCCAGTTGAAAATATTGCTGCGTTGGTAAACCTGGTAAAAAGCTACTAATACAATACACAAAATTCTAGCTTTTTTGTTGTACGGGGTTTATCATTTGAATTTAGCTTCAGTAAGATATGTCAGACCTTGCAAAAAGAATGTCCCTAATAAAACCATCACCTACGATTGCTGTAACTGATAAGGCAAATAAGTTGAAAAATGAAGGAAAAAAGATCTGTGTTTTAGCTGCAGGAGAACCGGATTTTGATACTCCAGATCATATAAAAAAAGCAGCTATTCAAGCAATAAGTGAAGGTAAGACTAAATATACTGCTGTTGATGGAACGCGTGAGCTGAAAGAAGCAATAATTAATAAGTTAAGAAAGGATAATAACCTCGAGTACACGCTTAACCAAATCTGTGTTGGTACAGGTGCTAAGCAGGTGTTATTCAATTTGTTCATGGCAACAATTAACTCTGGAGATGAAGTTATTATTCCAGCTCCTTATTGGGTTTCATATGTTGATATGGTAAGTCTTTTTGGCGGCTTGCCAGTTGTAGTAGAATGCAAACAAAATTTTAAACTGACAGCGGAATTATTGAAAAGCAGGATAACTAAAAAAACTAAATGGTTAATTCTTAACTCACCGAACAACCCTGCAGGAGCTGTGTACACATGTGATGAATTGAAAGACATAGCACAAATATTGCTTGAATATCCACATATGAATGTCGTTACAGATGATATTTATGAGCATATAATATACGACGAAAAGTTTTTTACTATCGCTCAGGTTGAGCCGAAGCTTTATGATAGAGTTTTTGTAGTCAATGGAGTATCAAAAGCCTATGCAATGACAGGCTGGAGAATAGGGTATATTGCAGGTAGAAATGATGTGGTAAAAGCTATCTCTACGCTGCAGTCTCAAAGCACTTCTAATCCAAATTCGATAGCACAAGCAGCAGCAGCAGCAGCATTAAACGGTGATCATAGTTTTTTGAAAGAAAGAACAAGGATTTTTAAGAGTCGTAGAGATTTTATGGTGAAAGAGCTAAATTCTGCCCCGGGATTATCAGCGTCTGTTCCACAAGGTGCGTTTTATTTATTTGTCTCATGTGAAGGATTGCTCAGTAAAAGCACAAAAAGTGGTAAGATAATAAATAATGATTTAGATTTTACTGAATACTTACTGGGAGATCATTTGGTTGCTGTGGTTCCAGGAATTGCATTTGGTCTAGAAAATTTTATCAGAATTTCTTATGCAACCTCTCAGGAACAATTAGAAATTGGATGTGATAGTATTACTAAAGCGTGCCAGGAGTTAAAATGAAATAGACTATCCATAAGTTGTATATTTTGCCATACTTCGCCAAGGTTATTTTGAATGTTCTAACTTGTGTTTTTCTATGGAAGGCATTTTTATTGATTGAGCAAGTGTCTTTCTAATATTGAATTCCTCATTTTTTTCATTTTGTTGCAGTAAGTTAATGTTATTTATTTTATTTACTAAATCTTTCCCCTTTTCCAGAGTCTTTAAATCACTTTCGTTAATGTGATGTTCATTGTAAAATTCTGCAACAATTTCTTTTCTTTTCGGATAAGTATTTAAAAATTCCGACACCTGATGTTTAGCAACAGCTTGAATAAATTTCTTATTAAATCTTGAATCGTTATATAGATCTTCTAAATTTTCATCGTAGTGTTTTGCTTCATTTACAGCAAGCTTTATTATCTCTTCTATACCACTTAGAAGTTTCCTATACAATTTGTCGTATCTATTGCCTAGCACGTGTGTAGCGAATGTTTGTTCAATGTATTTTGTTATGTAATTTTGCAGCGTATTATCTATTGTGCTTATATTCATCAGCCTGCTTTAATATTATATTAACTATTTTACACATAAAAAGGTTAATATTGAATTAATAGAATACTTCTGAAGTCAAATTTTACTGAAAATTATGGTATTTAAGATATAATTGTCAGCATGAAATAAAAACATAAATAAAATGGATCTTGTAACAAAAGTGAAGCTCAAGATAAAGATGAATAAGGGTAAAATCATAAATATACTTATCATTTGTGGTGTAATTTTTTTCATATACCTTATTCATGAGCCAGTTGTAGATATGGTAGAAAAAATTGTAAGTAAAATAAAAGGTCTCTTTTAAAAATTGCAAAAGTAAAATAGACTTTTTACATTACCCTCTGCCATACCAATCTGGGATCTAGAGGATTTAGTTAATATGTATAGTTGCTTACGCTAGTTATCTATATTAAGTTTCAATAGATCGAAATAAATATTTATTAAATTTTGATAAATATTTATTTTGTTTTTTATAACTAAAGTATCTATAATCCTAAATTTTAGCTGAGATTCATGTTGCAGAGGAATTTTTTAATCTGGTTGTTGGCGTCACTGTTTTATGCATACCAATATATATTACGCGTAATTCCAAATATTATAATTCCTGAATTGGTAGTAAGGTTTAATATAGGAACAACAGAAATAGGACAATTTTGTGGACTGTATTATGTAGGTTATGTGTTAGCACATATTCCTGTAGGTATTCTTTTAGATAGATTTGGTTCTAAAGTTGTTATACCGATTTGTATTGCATTAACATCTTTAGGTGCTTTACCTTTAGTCAGTTCTAATGATTGGAGTTATTCTATTATTGGAAGAATAATTACTGGTATTGGATCCTCTGCTTCAGTACTTGGACTCTTTAAAATAATAAGTATTTATTACCGTAGAGAAAAATTTGCCATGATGTTTAGTATATCAGCTATTATTGGCATCTCAGGTGGTGTATTTGCCACTAAACCGTTACATATCTTATTTAATAAGTTTGGGTGGGACTATGTGTTTGTTACATTTATAACACTGGGATTGTTGCTTGCTCTTGTTTCCTTTATGTTTATACCCAAAATTGATACTTCAGAAGAAAGATTAAATATTAAAAGTTTAAGTGAAGTTGTATTCAATAAAAATGTTCTATTAATAAGTTTATTTGGTGGCTTTATGGTTGGACCGTTGGAAGGGTTTACAGATGTATGGTCTGCAACATTCTTGCATGAGATGTATGCTATAGATAGACAGGTTGCATACAATATTTCAAAATGGATACTGATAGGCTTTGGTTTTGGATATTTATCACTTTCTTACTTACTAGAAAAAAAACCAACCAAACACTATGAGATAATAATTTCTTGTGCTATGGCTATGATAATTGTGTTTTTATTACTTTTTATATGTAACATTGATTCACTTTTAGCATCCATATTACTATTCATAGTTGGTTTTGCTTCTGCGTACCAAATTGTTTTGACTGCCAAAGTTGTAAATCTTGTGAAGGATGATGCGGTAGCAAGTGCAGGATCTGTAAGTAATGCTATAGTTATGAGTTTTGGCTATTTTTTTCATACCGTTATTGCAAATATAATGAATTTTTATTGGGATGGTAAGATCGTTGATGAAAAACCGCTTTATGGAGCCGATGTAATGGTTAAATCTATGTTAATAATACCTATATGTTTACTAATAGGTATGATAGGCTTTTGGCTACTTAAAGTTATAAGCTGTAAAAAGAGCTAAGCAGATTTAGATGATTAATATAGTATTGTTTTTTATAACTAAAGTATCTATAATCCTAAATTTTAGCTGAGATTCATGTTGCAGAGGAATTTTTTAGTCTGGCTGTTGGCGTCACTGTTTTATGCGTACCAATATATATTACGCGTAATTCCAAACATAATTGCGCCTGAATTGATAACAAAATTTAACATAAGTATTGCAGATGTTGGCCAGTTTGGTGGGTTATACTATGTAGGCTATACGCTGGCTCACATACCTATTGGTCTTGCTCTTGACAAATTCGGGCCAAAATTTGTTTTGCCTATTTGTATTATCTTAACATTTACCGGAACATTACCACTTATATGCTTTGATGAGTGGTATTATTCAATACTTGGCAGAATAGTCGTTGGAATTGGGTCATCCGCTTCAGCAATTGGGCTTTTTAAAGTTGCAAGCATGTATTTTGCGCAAGAAAAATCAGCAAGAATGGCCAGCTTATCTATAATTATAGGAATTTTGGGAGGGATATGTGGCGGATTACCTTTAGACTTCTTACTCGATAAATTTGGCTGGAATTATGTTATCTATACCTTCTCAGCATTTGGGTGTTTACTTGCTCTGTTGCTGTTCTTAGTAACGCCTGAAAGCAAGGCTCAACAGGAAAAAGTTAGCATTAGAGACTTAAAAAACATACTTTTCAACAAGCATATTATTCTAATTAGCTTTTTTGGTGGACTCATGGTCGGTCCAATGCAAGGTTTTGCCGATGGTTGGGCAAAGGCATTCTTTTTTGAAGTATATGAAATGAATGAAGACTTGGCATCTTCTCTCTCTTCCGTAATATTGATAGGAATGTTAACAGGATCATTCTCTTTGGCTTATTTATTGGAAAAGTATAAAAATAAACATTATGAAGTAATAATTGCCTGTTCATTTGCAATGATCGCCGGCTTTCTATTACTTTTTACTCAGATTGGTGGCTTGTATGTTGTATTACCTACGCTTTTTATTATTGGCTTCGCATCTGGATATCAGGTGGTTACCATTTACAAAGCGATAAGTTATGTGAATAATAACTTAGTAGGCCTGGCTACAGCTGTATCAAATATGATAGTTATGGTTTTTGGCTACCTCTTTCACACTGGAATTGCGAAGGTAATAGGTTCTTATTGGGATAAAGCGATTATACATGGAAATCCTGTGTATGGTGCTGAATTGCTGATAAAAGCAACATCTATTATTCCTGTATGTTTGCTAATAGCTGTTTTTGGGCTCTTATGGTTAAAAAAGCAGGATAAGCAGTCTTAAAATTGCTTGTGCATCTTAAAATTAAAGCGAGGTTTGATCTATGATGAGTGTTTTAAAAAAAATCTGTGGCTCTAAAAATAGTTTAAAGTCTTTTGATAACGAGGTTTATCAGTCTATAGAAAAAGAATTGCAACGCCAAAGATCACAACTGCAACTAATTGCATCAGAAAATTTTGCAAGCAAAGCGGTAATGGAGGCACAAGGCTCTTTTCTGACTAATAAATACGCAGAAGGTTATCCAGGCAGAAGATATTACTGTGGTTGTGAGCATGTGGACAAAGTTGAAAGTCTGGCTATAGAAAGACTTTGTAAGTTGTTTGGTGTAAAATTTGCAAATGTTCAGCCTCACTCTGGTTCTCAGGCAAATCAAGCCGTGTTTGCTTCACTGCTTACTCCAGGTGATACAATACTTGGATTGTCACTGAGTTGCGGTGGGCACCTAACTCATGGTGCGGCGCCAAGCCTTTCTGGTAAATGGTTTAAGTCGATTCAATATACAGTAAATAAAGACACTTATCTGCTCAATATGGATGAGATAGAAAAGCTGGCGCTGGAGCATAAACCGAAATTGATCATAGCTGGTGCTTCTGCTTATCCAAGAAAAATGGACTTCAAACGCTTTCGCGAAATTGCAGATAAAGTTGGTGCTTATTTGCTTGCAGACATTGCTCACTATGCAGGGCTTATTGCAGCAGGTGAATATCCGTCTCCTGCTGAATATGCACATGTTATGACTTCCACAACTCACAAAACTTTGCGTGGTCCTCGTGGTGGAATAGTGATGACCAATGATGAAATATTACACAAAAAAATTCAATCTGCAGTTTTTCCAGGATTGCAGGGCGGGCCACTTATGCATGTGATAGCTGCAAAAGCTGTTGCATTTAAAGAAGCATTGGCGCCAGAATTTAAAACTTATAGCAAGAAAGTCGTGGAAAATGCGAAAGTACTAGCTCAAGAATTGCAAAAGCATGGACTCGACATTATAACCGGTGGCACTGACTCTCATATAGTGCTAGTTGACTTAAGATCGCAGAAATTAACTGGAAAAGACGTTGTAGATAGCCTTGAGAGAGCCGGTATTACCTGTAATAAAAACTCTGTACCATTTGATACAGCAAAGCCGACCATCACTTCAGGGCTCCGTTTTGGCACCGCTGCTGAGACAACACGCGGACTTGAGGCAGAAAATTTTAAAGAGATAGCTGGTCTAATAAATGAAGTAATTCAAGGGTTAATCAGCGGAAATAGCTCAAGTGTCGAAAAAGCAGTAAAAGCTAAAGTTGAAAGGATTTGTAGTAATTTTCCTATTTATTAATTTATGTGGTGTCATCCAAGTAGCTGGTAGAAACGAAAAAACTTACTTGACACCCTTTGCCAGCCCTCTTATCATGAAACTGAAGGTATTCATTTATCTTCAATCTGTGCAGATTAAACGACAACAGTATTACGTAATTGGCGTCTTATTTTTAATTTTTTGCACTATGCGCACCCTACGTCTTCACAACATTTCTGGGTTTTTACCTATATAAGCTGAAACGCGCTTATAAAGCGTTTAAGACAGTATAGCACGCCAATTTGCAGGATTAGAGAGTGACAACTAGCTAATACGGGATTTCTTTTGCCTTTTTTTCTGCTTAGTAAATTTCTTAAATATTTAAACTAAGATGAGTTGCATTTAAAAGCAGCTAAATTGCAGTGTTTAAGACTTAAAAAACGCCAATACTGAAAATAGACAATGACTAGGGCTTCTTTTGCCTTTTTTTCGTTTGGTAAATTTCTTAATGTTTGTAGCTAACATGAACAAACATTTGAGAGTAACTTCTGCTAGTAGGGTGTCATCCCAGTGCTTGACACTGCTCTCCTTTGTCATCCCAGTGCCCAGACACTGGGATCCAGGAATTTTATTAAGTTGGTAAGCATAAAAGTAGCCGTTTTATGTTAAAATACAACATTTTAATGATTATGAAAAGGCTGGATTCCAGCGTCACGTGCTGGAATGACATTGTAGGGTGTTATCCGAGTCCTTTTTCCGTCATCCGAGGACCGTATGACGTCATCCAAGTAGCGTGACTACTTGGATCTAAGCTGTATTACCAAGTCCAATTAAGTGCAGCATCATCACTTGTTGGAGGCTCAAAATACGGTTGTGACATTTCCTCTTGCACAGCTCTTTTAAATTCTGGACTTTCTATGCTTATCTTTGTTACATGCTCTTGTAAGGCTTTCTCAGCAGCTATTTCAGCAGATGATGGACTTGTTCCATTTTTACCATCTTCTCCTTTAGGACCAGTATCCCCTTTCTCTCCTTTTAGCCCGGTGTCTCCTTTCTCTCCTTTTAGCCCTTTCTCTCCTTTTAGCCCTTTCTCTCCTTTTAGCCCTTTCTCTCCTTTTAGCCCTTGAGCTCCATTTGCTCCTTTTAGCCCTTTACTTACTAAGAACTCCTTTACTGTTTGGTTATTTTGACCATCATACTTTGCTTTATCTGGGCTATCAAGAAAGTTTCCTAATGTATCTACTAGAACTGATTCATTATTATCTTTTGTACTAAGTAAACTTCCCAGAGCTGTTGATAGACCAGTTATTTTGTGCTCTGTTATTTGACCACCATTTGGTGTATATCCCACTTTAAGATCATTTGTGGTTATATCCAAAGTATATTCATTACCCGTATTATCTGCCAAAGTTACAAGTTTGACTTCTGCCAGAGTTGCTGCTGCTGTTCCTGCAGCACTTTCAAATTTTAAACTAGCCGGCATATCACACTCCATTAATTACAAAAACCATAGCATGCATGAAAATAGTATAATTTTTGTTAATGCTAGATTTTACATAAGATTTCCTTGAAACTTGTTGTTTCAGAATTCTTCTCTTGTCATTCAAGTGTGTAGCAGATGATGTCATTCCAGTCTGGAATCCAGCCTTTATTATGCAGCCACTTATTTAAAGTTAAGTTTTCTGGATCCCAGTGGGCTTTGTTGCATCGCTACTTATGAAAGGCTAACTATAGTTAGGATTATAAGTAACCTATTGAAAATCTTGTTTTTTTGCAATCAATCTGATCAAATTTAAGAATAGTAATTTATTATTTACATTAATAAATTTAATTCTATTGAAAATAGCTAAAGCATTGAAATTCTTGAATTTTAGCCGGATTAGTGAGTGGTAGTGAAATTTCTTTTACTCAAATTTAGGTATTCACTGACCGTTCTTGTTATAAATACCAGAATAATAAGCTACTGATATTCTCCATCTTTTTTATCTTTAATCCATCATAGCTAGCGATGCAACAAAGCCATCCCAGTGTCTGGGCACTGGGATGACACCGAAGGGGCTACTCGGATGACAAACCCTGTCATTCCAGGGCGTGACGCTGGTTTCCATCCAAGACGGCAGTGCTTGACACTGGAATGACAAGAAGAGGGCACTGCCCTCCTTGTATGTGTTAGATATAGGCCGAGTTGTGGTCGTGATAAATGTGATCGCTTGCGCAATCGAACATTTTCACAAAACCATTCTCTAGATAAAGATTATATTCGTGATGTTGATCTGATAATACAATATTATCTTGCTCCCCTGAATTGAAATGACTTGAATCTGACAGCAATTCGTAATTTGGATTATCTATTTTACTAATGCTGTTTATTACTTTGCCATTACCACTTGATATAGCTAAACTATAACTATCACCATCCTTCATTATCTTGATGGACACCTTATCTTCAGGTAACACTATAAGCTTCTTTGTGCCACTATCGTGGATTACGAATTTGCCTTTTTCAAAATAGTATTTGTCTTCCGGCAAAGCACCAACCTTATAATCTGATGTGTGCAGTTTGTTCCAAAAATCTAACACAGATTGCTTTTCTGCTCCTTCCGCTCTATCATACAAGGCTTTCACATCATTATAATTTATCGTTACATTTGCCTTATGCTTCCCTTCTGAGTCCTGCTCGTAGCTCTTTTCTATTTTGAGAATTGTGTCTTTTAATACTACCTGTTCTTGCTCTTTCTCCTCCACTGAAGCTGACCTTTTTGCCCTTGTTGGAATTTGTGGCTGATCAGACTGCATTTCACTATTGTCGTTTGATGCAGTTTTCTCTTCAGCAGCTTGTGCAACAACATTAGTAGTACTATGAACTTCTGTCTTAGTTTCACTTACTTGCCCTTTTGGACTTTCGGTTTGTTTCTCTTTTGTAAATATTCTCTGATAGTCCGTGTAGCCTCTATTAGTATCACCGATATCGCCACTGCCTTGATCAAAAGTTATTTTTTTACTTCCATTTCCCATATCTTCAATTTCAACTTGAGGAGAAACAGATGCTAGGAAATCGTTATAACTGTAGTTGTAGTCAGCAGAAAAGAATATTTTTCCTTTAAAATTGTGAAAGTTATTAGATAACATTCCAATTTCTTCATCACCATCAAACAATTTTACTTTAGTGAAATATGTTTGATCTTTTATTCTAACTATTTCACCACTAGAGTTTCTTTGTATGTGGTAATCATTTGGGTCGTGCTTTATAGCAAAAAGTTTGCCAGAGCCATATTTCTCTAAGTTTATAAGGCCCACATTTACATGTTTATGAGAATAATCTCTCTTTTCATATTCATGTGCAAATATTGGATCTATGTATCTATATTCGTCTGATATATTTGGCATACCTATTGGATGTTCATTCCCATCTTTCGTCACCGGAACAAGCTTATATGCTCCGTCTTTTTCCACTAATTTTAGATGAGTAATACTTTGTGGTAGTTGAAACCTTACATTTGCTCCATGGTCATGAATAAATAGATCACCTTTTTCGGTAATATAAAAGCCCATATTTTTGAATGTATGTAAATTTTCGCCTCCTTGTTTTACAACCGCTTCGTGTACATCGTCGTCTGTCCTATCTGTTCCCTTATTATCCAGTAGTTTTCCTTTTTCTACGATTACTCCATTTGCCTTTTGCTCATCAGAATATTGGGCATGCTCTGAATCCTGATGATTCAAAATTTTGGTACCTCTAAGGAGCAGAGAATCTAAATCTTTTTGGATGTGTCCAGTGCTAGGATGCAACAATTCATTTTCATGTAAATGCGCCTCATCAAAGTATTCATCACGTTCAACTGTTCTGCCATCTATTAGGGAAGCTTTATAATGACCGTTTTCTTTTGTAACTGCCATGTAAGCACCACCTTCGTATGAAACATTTAAGTTGTGTAATATATCCTCAAAAACGAAAGTTTCTTTAGTTTGGCCTTCAACTTGCTTAAAAAATCCTGATTCGCTCAATAATTCTCCAAGCTTTGTATTTCCGTCATATATAGACAGTGCACCCATATCTCCTTGACCATGAGCTTGCATAGAAAAAATCTTACCTTCTTGTAGATCAATATGAGTACCTCTGATTAAGTTTGGATCGATATTGACCAGCCCATCTAATATTTTTGCTGCTTGGGAATTATTTTCAATCTTATCAACAGCTTTGTTTTTTAGTTGATCAAACTTTAAAAATGCTGGTCTGTATTTTGTATTTTCCTCATTACGTAACTCTTCAATAGTAATCTCTCCTTTATGATATTTTTGATACATTTCACCACGTTCTTTATTCAAATTATCAAATTCATCTACCTGATTCTTAATTTCTGTATCATATTTTGATAATATCCTTAAAGCCTGATTTTTATACTCTTGACTGTTTCGATATTCATTACCTTGTTGGTCAGAGTAAGTTAGTTTATCCTGTCCATCGGAAGTTTTTACTACCTTGAGGAAATGATATTCCTTTGATATATCAAGTGTATCATTTGTTGCCCTATTTATAGCACGAGCAACATCATAAAATGCAACGTGTTCTACAGGAGAAAAACTTCCAACGTTTTCTCCATCCATTTTTTCTATATTTGCTTTATAGTAGGATACGTTTTTAATTTCTCCACCCACTATTTCTTGACCAATTGCTATGAAATCTCCTTTTGTAACTTGCAAAGCGTTGAGATGTTCCATTGCAGTTTCTGTATCATTCTCAGCAAGCCAACTTTTGAAGTCAGTATCGTGTCCTTTTATGTCTTTCAAGAAACTTTTTGACTCATCTGAGTTACCTTGACGTAAAGCATCTAGGTAGTCTCTTAATAAACTAGGATCTTTTTCCTGTAAGTACATTATCAACGCATGACCTGTTTTATAAACCAAGCTATTTGCTTCGCTGTCCTTTGAGTATTCTAAACTTAAAATTTTATCTAAATCCAAATTTGCAGCTTCAGTTTTGTCGATACTTGATCCTTGAGAATTGAATTTATGATCTGAATGATGCTCAAAGTAGTCTGCAATTCCTTCCATTAATACTGTAGGTAAAGATTTGCCTCCTGTAGCCAAGTAAGTTAAACCATGTGCAAATTCATGCTGAAGGTTATGAATGCCACCTTGCTGGTAGACGTACATTTCAGCAAAAACGTCAGCTTTCCCTTTGTAGTAACATTTACCACCTTCGTCTCCAAGGTAAGAACCGAAACGCTTGCTTCCGCCAAGGTGAGTGTAATCATCCTTGTCATCAAACATGTAAATTTTAAATGTTTGTTCTGAACTGCCGCGTTCTAACTCGAATGCGTTTTTAAAATTAGTAGCTGTTTCTCTTATCTCACTTTCAATGTTAGCAACTTTACTTGCTCTTAAATTGTGAGAATAAACCTCTACTTTAATATTTAAATCTTCAACTTCTATAACATGTGGCGAATTAAACCCTTTGCCGTTATTGTTGAAATATTCTGCTTTAATTATATTTTTATTTACTTGTTGACTAATTGTCATAATTTTAACCTCTAATTTGCTGATCTTTCAATATCAAGCATAAAGTAATTTCCCTAAAAAAAACGTAAATCCCTGTATTAATATAATTTATATCTTAATAAATAAAGTATAGATAGTTAACTTAATATGTAAAATTTAGAATATGGCTGAAATTCTATACAGCTATATTCCGGAATCACATTGGACAAGGACAAAAGCAAAGTGGTTTATTGACTTTCATTCCACCAAAGCACTATACTAAAACCACGATGGGTAATTAGCTCAGTTGGTAGAGCACTTGCTTGACGTGCAAGCGGTCGCTGGTTCGAACCCAGTGTTACCCACGTTTTTGTTTATGAAAAGATTTTATATGACAGCAGTGCATAACGGTAAACACTCAGCAGCGCAGTCCAAGCGCTTAATCTATTCCATAATAATAGTTGCGATAACAATGTTTATGGAAATAGTAGGTGGAATAATTTCACATTCGCTTGCTCTATTATCAGATGCAGGGCATATGCTCACTGACCTCTTTGCCTTGGTTTTAAGCTGGTTAGCACATAGGTTTTCAGCTAAGAAATCCGATTTGCAGAGATCATACGGATATCATCGGTTGCAGATAATTGCAGCATTTGTTAATGGTTTAACTCTATTCCTCATTGCAGTAATCATTATAATTGAGTCAATAAAGAGGTTTATTTTTCCAGTCAATGTTGAGTGGAAAGTAATGTTAATAATTGCTACACTCGGTCTTGTCTCTAACATAATAGTCTTTTTTATATTACATAGTAAATGCGAGAGCAATATAAACATAAAAAGTGCTGTACTACACGTTATAGGAGATATTTTAGGTTCTGTAGCTGCTATACTTGCATCTATAATTATCATGCTTACTGGATGGCAAATAGTAGATCCAATCTTATCAGTATTTGTTAGTGTGATAATTCTAAATAGCGGCTATAAAATTCTCAAAAATTCTTGCCATATACTCCTTGAAGGTACGCCTGAGGGTATATCTGCTGAAGAGATAAAAAGTAAGATCACATCAGAATTACCTGAAGTGATAGATGTGCACCACATACATACATGGTCGCTGTCTGATAATTATTTTATAATTACCATGCATGCTAAAATAAAGCAAAATGTGCAGCACACCAATGTTTTATATGAAATAAAAAAAATATTGCTAGATAAGTTCGAGATAGCACACTCTACAGTCGAGATCGAATACGATGAGTGTGCGGATAATAAGATACTTAAACATTGACGTTTTAAATTATTATGCTATTACTAGAGTGTAATGATGTTGAAGGTAAGCTATGATAGGTATTTCTCAAATACAATTTCCTTCAAAGGATTCTAGTAAGCTAAAATTTGTTAGCTACTTTGGAGCTTTTGTCTCGTTAAGCATTATCACTAATCCTGTTAATGTTCTTTTTTCTCTTGGTACTATGTTCTTCAGGTCTGAAATTAAAACTCTTTATATCTACAAAGAAATAAAAACGGCAAAACAGCAAAAAATGAGCAAAAGGGAATATTGGGAAATATTTTTTAAAAACAATACAATCAAGGTAGCAGCCTTCCTCTTGTTTTCTGCTTTCATAACATATCTAACTTTCACTACCACTTTCTTGCTTATTTCGTTACTGGGAACTATACCACTTACAATGCTATTAATTTTATTGCAGAGTGAACTAAGGCCAAAAGATTTTAACCCATTTACGCTGCTTAAAGCTTCTATAAATTTCTTTTTGGAAGGTATAAAAGAGAATTTACGTGGTATGGTTAATAGTTTTGATGTTAAGCTTGAACATTTACTGCCCCATCAATTAAATGATGATATCATTAAAAATATTGATAAATTAAAAGGTAAGTATAGTGAACAAGTACCTGAAGACGTAATCAAAAATGATGAATATATTCAATTCATTGGATATATAAACAATTCATATGAGTTTAGTGATGAGGATAAAGGAAGAGTAATTGCATTTTTAGATGACTTTTGCAAAGATGATCAAAAGCATAGCTCCGGCTTTACAGGTGGGCAGGTTCTGCTTTTAGTTTTAAGGGCTTGCAATGATGGAGACGGAGAAGCCGTTAAGAGTAAAAAGGATGCATTGATTTCTAATTTAATTGATAGCCAAACTTTCTCTAGAAAAGAGCGAATTCCTAACACTTGCTTCACCGGTATTATCTATAGAATGTTAAGCACGCTAGAGGGTATTCATCCTGATCCAGAAATTAGATTTACTCCCCCAAGGGAAATGTTGCTCTCAGAAGCACAAAATAAAGCACGTGAGTTTATGTTAGACAGGTTAAAAAACAAGAAAAACAATAAAGAAATTCTTAAGGCTTGGTATGACGTTCAAAATGGTTATGAAGACGATGAAAGTCAAAAAATAGTTGATGATTTTATTTCAGAAGTAAGTATTCCTTTAATGAGAAAATTATTGAGTATTACTTCTCAATATAGTGAACAAATTGTGCTGACGTTAATGAAAAATATTAGCTCTATAAAGTTAAATAAATTACAATGTTGTGAGCTGGTTCAGCACATGAGAAATAAACTGCAGGAGCATGATTTAGATGACCAAGAAAGTTTACTCGAAAACATCGGAAAAAAAGTATTCTTAGAGCTATTAAATCGAGATCTACTCGAGACAGATTTTTCTCTCAAGGATTCATCTTTGGATGGAGCTAAGAGAATAGCTAATAAGATAATAGAAGAAGAAGTAGCAGAATTTAAATTAAAGGCTGAGAAGACTATTGAAGGTCAGATAATTAGCATGTTAGATGGGTTAAGAATGCTCCCAAGAGAAAAAAGATGTTATAGGGTATATGTAGAACTCAGTAAAAATAACGAAAATGATAAGGAAAAAATAAAGAAAATTTTGCAAGAAAGGTTAAAAGTAACAAAAGCAGCAATGGATGAAATGTTAAAAAAAGGAGCTTCACATAAGCTAGAGTTAGAAATTGAAAGTGTATATGAAGGAAATAAAGATCACGTTACTCAACTTTATGAAAAAATAAGAGAAACAAAAAAGGAATTCATTGAAGATGGTCTTTTAACACCTCAAGAAGTAGAGAATATAACAAAAGCAAAAATCATAGACTTAAACAAAGAGGACAAAATCATACCGTCAAGCAATTTGTTTCGTAGTTTAAGTGTCAATAATTTGGCAGTACATTATCTATAAAATTTATACTCTTTACCTTGCAGAAGATTCACAATATTTCTGTGGTGTTTTAGGAAGACCAGTGCTCCTATAATTAGTAATGTTAAGAACAAATTCCTCTGAAAAAAAAAGGACCATGCTACAGCCGTTGAAGTAGCACTGAGTGAAGCAAGGGAAGAGTATCTAAAGGCAAGAAAGACTATTATCCAAATTATTACGAATACTAAAGTAAT
Organism: Wolbachia endosymbiont of Rhagoletis cerasi; assembly: GCF_018454475.1. NCBI lineage: Bacteria > Pseudomonadati > Pseudomonadota > Alphaproteobacteria > Rickettsiales > Anaplasmataceae > Wolbachia > Wolbachia endosymbiont of Rhagoletis cerasi. The sequence continues at coordinate 24,130 of NZ_JADCNC010000013.1, forward strand.
ATCGATGTTAAATGCTATCAGTATCCCTAGAGCGGTTGCAACGCCCTTTCCTCCACTGAATTTTAGCCAAATAGGAAACATGTGTCCTAAAACTGCTAAAATTGCAGATACATATATATAAAAATCGTTATTATCACAAAATTGTTGTGCTATATAAACGGCAATAAATCCCTTAAAGGAATCCAGAAATAATGCCAAAGCAGCAAGAAATTTATTTCCCGTCCTTGCAACGTTTGTAGCACCAATGTTTCCTGAACCTACTTCTCTTAAGTTTATCCCTTTTATTCTTGTAATGATTAAGCTAAACGGTATTGAACCGAGTATGTAGGACAGCATAAGGACTACATACTTTTCCATTATACCAAGAACCTAATTAATTTTATTATTCCTCAGCCTTTTTAGGTAGCACTGAACTTCATCGTTAATCTGATTACTAAACAGTATAAGCGCTGTCATGTTGATGAGAGCTAAACAAGAGAATAAAGTTCCACCGATATTGGCAATAGCCATTATATCTTTAGAAAGACCAGAGAAAAACGCCACAATTATTACCGCTATGCGGTATATCACTATACTTTTTGCACCGAATAAATATAGCCACCCCATTTCACAACAATATACAAACGAAATTACTGAAGAAAATGCAAACAAAGGAGCAGCTACTGTTAGAAGGATAGGAAACCATGGAGAAACTGTCTCAAATGCTTTGTGAGTAATTAATATTCCCTCACCAACACCTGTTTGGTATGCACCTGTTATTACTATTGTTATTCCTGTTAAACAGCAAATTAACATTGTGTCAAAGCATGGTTCTATCATAGCGACTAGTCCAGTTCTTACTGGTTCTTCATCTTTAGTTGTTGCATGAGTAATTGAAGCAGAACCAACACCTGCTTCGCTGGCAAAGATTGCCCTTTGAATTCCAGCAACAAATGCTCCTACCATCCCTCCGCCAACAGCATTGAAATCTATCATAGTGGAAAATAATATTTTCAACGTATAACCAAGGTTATGAATATTAAATGCAATAATAATAATACAACTAAAGATATATATAAGTGACATAATAGGCACTAGTGCAGAAGATACTCTAGCTATCCTTTTAATTCCGCCAATAATCACTAGAGCAAGCAGCGCAGAAATTATGGAAGAAAGAAACCAAGAGTGACCATCTACCCAACTTGAATAGCCAGATAATATTGAAACCATTTGGTTGGTTTGAAACGCTACACTTCCACCAAGACCTGATAATACAAAGAATACTGCATACATGGCAGCCAGCACAATACCAAGTTTTTTAAATCCAAATTCCTCCAGACCATTCCTTATATACTGAAAGGGACCACTAAACAATTGGTCCTGATCTTCTGTTCTATGTCTAAACGCCAACGTTACCTCAGCAAATTTTGCTGACATACCAAAAAAACCTGTAATCATCATCCAAGGCACCGCTCCTGGTCCACCCATTGAAACTGCAATTGCGACTCCAGCAACAGTTCCAAGGCCTACTGTGCTTGAAAGTGCAGTCATAAATGCCTGAAAATGCGTAATATGACCATCATGGTGATTCGTGTCATATTTTCCACATAAAATAGCAAACGCATGCTTAAACATTCTTATGTTGAGAAATCCAAAACGTAATGTTAGAAACACATAACCAAAAACTAGTAGAAGGATTATAAATGGCACGTAAAGGATCTTGAAAAACAGTACTTCATTCATGAAGTTATTTATTCCATTCAACACAGCGTCATAACTTTCGTAAAAACCTGAAGCAGCGTACACATCATTAAACAATAGGCAAAATAACACCATACAAAGCAATCTATAAATCATGTTAATACCCTTTAGAATTGTAATAAGAATCTATTGTATTCAAAACTTCCCTTCTTAGTAGATATATTGCAACAGCATTTGGAATCATAAGGCACATAAACAAACTGTCACCTAGATAAGATATAAATTCTATATTCTTTGACATACAGCTGATATACACTGAAACCACTATAAGAATTTGGAACGGTATCAGTATTTTTTTACTACCAAATAAATACAGCAAAGCAACTTCACAGTAGTAACAATAAGCTATTATTGTGGAAAATGCAAAGGAAAACATCATTAGCGGAAAAACTAACTTGCTGAACAAGGGCAAAGCTGTTGAAAATATCGAACTAATTAGTGTAATATCACCCACGTTATCAGTGCTATGCATACCAGTGATAATTATCACAATACCAGTCAAAAATGAGATTAATATTGTGTCTATAAGTGGTGCAATCATTGCAACGCACCCAACTTTAATTGGATCTTCTTCTTTTACAGCTGAATGTGCTATAGCTGCTGTTCCGGTACCTGCTTCGTTAGCAAACACTGATCTTCTCACTCCGGCTATTAATCCGCTCAATACTCCGCTTCCTATAGCTGATTTATTGAAGATATCTTGGAATATTATGGATAGAGCATTCAGCAAATTACTTCCGTTTACATAAATTAAATATATACACATACCCACATATAGCACTATCATAATTGGTGTTAAGCTCGTTGAAACGAAAGCAATGCGCTTTATTCCTCCCAATATTACAATAAAGACAAGCAGGGATATAATAATGGATGCGTTGTATTCTAGGAGGTTATTTGATAGTGCTGCTATTTGATTTGCTTGAAATGGTATACCGCCCAAAATCATTGCAATAAGTAGCATAATCGCATAAGTGAAGGCAAGAAATCTACCAGTTTTTGCAAATCCAATTTTTGCAAGCCCGTACTTCATGTAATAAAAAGCCCCGCCAGTTGTATTTTCAGAGCGATAAGTAAATGCAAGCACCACCTCGGCAAACTTTATCGACATACCAAGTATTCCGGTAATTACCATCCAAAAAACTGCACTTGGGCCCCCTATTGTGATAGCTATTGCAACTCCTGATATTGTTCCAAGACCAACTGTTCCTGAAATTACTGTTGCAAACGCTTGAATATGAGTGATTATGCCATTGTTGCTGTTATTACACTTTAGATTGAATAGCGTCTGTATTCCATATTTAAGTAACCTAAAGTTAATGAATTTGAACTGGGCAGTACAAAAGATTCCAGTTGCAATTACCCAAATAATTATAAATGGAATGTTGAATATCTTTATATACAGAAATGAATTTAATAGTTCACTTATCTTCAAAATCATGCAGTTTTCTATTTTTTGTTAGCTAACGAGTTTTATATGTAAAATATATGTAAAACCCGATGCTTATTGGAATAGTAAGTGTATACACTATACCTAAAATTGGTAGAGTCATCCAGGGCTTACTGATGAAAAATACAATAAGTACTCCAAAAAATGACACAAATATATAGGATAGGCTTTTGGGAATATAAATATATTTTGCAGAGAAAGTTGGAATGTGACTTATCGAAAAAAATGAAATGGCCAGAAAGTAACAAGCTACGTTTCTTGTGTTAAAAAATCGCTCTATGAGAAGTAAGTATTCACTCTCATGAGATTGAAAGGTAATAATTATTGGTAACAAAGAAAGTAAAGCACACACTGGAGCTGGAACACCAGAAAAGAAAAATTTTTCCCAGTATGGTTGTTCTGAGTGTAGCGAAACATTAAATCTTGCAAGTCTTATTGATATGCAGATTACGTATATCATTACTAAAATCCAACCTATGACTTTGATTTCGTTTAGCTTCCAAAAATACAAAAGAAATGCAGGCGCTGCACCAAAATTTAGAAAATCTGCAAAAGAATCAAGCTGGGCTCCAAAATCGCTAGTTGATTTTAGAATTCTAGCTATTCTGCCATCCATTCCATCTATTATTGCTGCAATGATGATAAAAATTACTGAGAATTCCCATTGTTCATTAAATGTAAATTTAAGTGAAGTGAGACCAGAACATAAACCCAATAAAGTTATAAAGTTTGGGAATAATTTAGTAATAGGTAAGAATCTACTGTTACTTCCATCGTTATTCATATAACGTCAAAAGTAAGCTTCTCTTGAACGTTTTCCTTATTTAAGTTTGCTATAATTGTTTCACCACCAATAACAGTTTGCCCTTCTGAAACTCTGACTTCTGTATCAGCAGGAACATAGATATTCACTCTACTGCCAAACCTTATAATTCCAAACCTTTCACCTGCTTTTACGTTCTGGGATATTCCTAAATTACAAACGATACGACGTGCAATTAATCCAGCTATTTGCTCCACAATAATTTCTTTCCCCTTTTCGTATTCAATTACAATAACCTGCTTTTCATTTTCATTACTAGACCTATTGCTCATTGCGGATACAAACTTGCCTTTTTTATAACTCATTTCCTTTATCGTACCAGATATTGGTATACGGTTCACATGGACGTTCAAAACACTTAAAAATATGCTAACAAGCGTAAACTTCTTCTCCTCTCCGTTTTCTGCTGATAAAGGATAATTAACTTCTTCAATTTTTGAAATCACACCATCAGCAGGACTTAATATAAGATTCTTATTGTTTGGCACAGCTCTTGCTGGATCACGAAAGAAATAAGTACACAATAATGTCGGAAACAAGCACGTAACGCCAAACCCCCAAGATATAGAGAATGCTATACACGTTACTATAAAGGAAACTACTATAAATGAATAACCTTCCCTGTTTATATTAGGTAAACCAAAACACATAATCTTATTAACAATAACCTATTGTTAACAATTTATCATTTATAATTTCTCATGAAAAGCTTTTTTTAACTGCTTCAGCAAAGTCTTTTTGATACAAGACAGATTGTTATATTAGCACATAGAATTACCGTCATACTGTAACAACCCGTCCAACACAAAATCTAATGCCTAAGTTTAGATCAGAAAACTGATTCTTCTAAAAGTTGCTCACTATCCTCGTCTATTATGATAGAATTATCATGATTTCTGAGTAAATCTCTGATTTTCGTTTCTATTTCATTTGCGACTTCTTTGTTTGTTTTTAGGTAAGTTTTTACATTCTCTCTTCCTTGCCCAAGACGTGTGTTGTTATATGAATAGTAAGCGCCTGCTTTTTCAAGCACACCAAGCTTTGCTCCCATATCTATTATTTCTCCGAGTTTTGATATACCTTCATTGTACATTATATCAAATTTCGCTTCTCTAAATGGAGGAGCAACTTTATTTTTTACAACTTTAACTCTTGTTTCATTACCTGTAATATTTTCTTTGTCTTTTATTACACCAACTTTTCTTATATCAAGCCTTACAGAAGTATAGAATTTTAATGCATTTCCACCCGTGGTAGTTTCAGGATTTCCATACACTACTCCTATTTTCATACGAATTTGATTAATAAATATCAATATACAGTTCGCTTTTGAAACGGCAGAGGTTAGTTTCCGTAGCCCATGACTTAGAAGCCTTGCTTGCAGCCCCATATGTTGATCACCCATATCACCTTCAATTTCAGCTCTTGGAGTTAATGCTGCGACAGAGTCAATAACTATCACATCAACCGCACCAGAACACACTAAATACTCAACAATATGCAACGCCTGCTCTCCAGTGTCTGGTTGTGAAATCACTAAATCATCAGTGCTTACCCCAAGTTTACGAGCATATAAGACATCCAATGCATGTTCTGCATCGATAAATGCGCATGATCCTCCTTTTTTTTGTGCTTCAGCAATCACGTGCAAGGCAAGAGTGGTTTTACCAGAACTCTCGGGGCCAAATATTTCAATTATACGCCCTTTTGGCAGACCTCCAACACCTAGAGCCGAATCAAGCGCAATTGATCCTGTGGATATTGTGTCTATTTTTTCTACAGGGTTTTGCTTCAACTTCATTATTGCACCTTTACCGAATGCTTTTTCAATCTGGCTTATTGCGTTATCTAGCGCTTTTTGTTTATCACTATTTCTTTCTTCTGGGTTACTTGCCATAGATCATTTATTAATTTATATAATTCTCTATGATAATCAAACGCGAATAACCTGCCAAGGTTTTTCTAGTATTTATGTATTATTTCAATGAAAAATATTAACGTTTCCATAAAGCAGATATTTGTTTGCCTTCGTTAGTAACACACTATACTTTAGTGTACGAACGTTGCAATTTGCAGCATAGCAGGTGGTGTCATCCAAGTAGCCAACACTGAAATGACTAAATTCGAAATGGCTACATGAATTTATTGTAAATTACTACCGTATAAGGTGCGATGCAACAAAGCCATTCCAGTGTCAGCTACTTGAATGACACCTCTTAGATGGGTCAGCTACTCAGATCTGCCATGAAAACTGCAACCCTAAATGTTGGAGTACTGTCGTACACTAAGCGCTGTAATGACAATTTTAGTCGCTTCATACACTTATCATGCTAGTCATAACAGAAATAATTTTTACCAAAGATATTTATGAAATAATTGACATAGTTTGGAAATATGTATATTATAGAACATTAATAGTTAGTTAATTTGTAGGTGTAATGTGGCTAGAAATGTTTTGAATGAAAATGAGTACCACGCTTTAAAGCAGTTGTTTTTAACATTTAATATTCAAAAGGAGGATGTGGTAAATTCTGACATTAAGAATATTAAGAAAAAGCTTAGTCAACAATACCGTAAATTATCGTTAAAATATCACTCAGATAAAAACCCAAACAATAAAGAAGCGGAGGAGAAATTTAAGGTTATTGCATTAAATAAGCCATTTTTTGAAGAATTTATAATAGAGCCATTGGAGAAAGGTCTCAATAAAAGAAATAATTTAATAAAAGAATTACGCGGTAAGTTGTGGAGTCGCAGTTATGAAGAATTGCAAAAATACTTAGATGATAAGTGCAGAAATAAACTCTATAATAAGCAGCAGTCAATTAACAATAATGTAACTGCTTATGTAAAATATTCTTCTTATTCAAATCTCTTAGGAGTTCTTTTAGTATCCTTCACATCAATTGCATTTTTAATAATTAATGGTATCAACTATGTTTTTTAAAAATTTTTTTATTTGTGTAATTTTGCAAATTATATGGGCAATAAAAACCCGTTTGTCATAGAAATAGAATTTTATATCAAACAGCTACCACAGCAATTTCTGCTTAAGCTAATGAATATGTGCTTTAAGTCTGTGTGGACGCACATATTTATTAGCCAATTTCAGTTACCGTTGTGAAGATTTTTAAGTATGCAAATTAATTGCTTCTTTAAGTCTTGTATTAGCAATTACTATAATTTTACGCATTAGGGCTGTTATAGCCACCATCTTCTTCTTACCACTTTCAACAAGCTTAGAATAAAAGGCGCCAAGTATAGATTTTGACCTTGTAGCAGCCATAGCGGCTGTAAAGAGCTTTGAACGAACGTTACTTCTACCACCTGTAATCCTTCGGTAACCAACAGCTTTACCACTTTCTTTTGGATGCGGTGCAACTTCGGCAAGACTTGCTACTTCTTTTCTATTTAAGTAACCAAGCTCTGGCATTAAACACAAAAAATCTTGTGATAACTTTTTACCTATTCCAGGAACTGTTTTAAGAATTTTTTGGCGTTGTTGTAATTCGCGGCTTTCATCAATAATCTTTTGTATAGTATCATTGAGTTCGTTTATTTGACTATCGAAAAACTCAATGGTCTTTTGACAGCTTTCTTTTATATGATCATTTTCCGGTGCTTCAAGTCTGCATTTTTCTTGAGTTCTCATTTGCGTAATATCATCACGACGTTGACAAAGTGCAGCCAAAGTTGATTGTTCTGTAGAGGTAGGTACAAATAGAGAGATAGTTCTATGGCGCATATTGAGCAAGAGCTCTTGCATCTAGACTTTGCTAAAGTTCCGTGAGATAAAATAAAGCTTTTTACTTTACGAGTATTAGCTCGATGCACGGCAATATTTTTGTCGGTAAGAAAATGTGATAAGCCAAGCTCATATTTCCCTGTATTTTCTAAAGTCACTAAAGCATTAGGTAGAATATCTGAAAACTCTTGAAATAATTGTTGCCAACCAGAAGCATTATTATCAAATTCGACAGCATTCTTCTGTTTGTGAATTGCAACGACATTTTTAAATTTTCCGATGTCAATGCCAATAAAATTTTGATAAGATGTAACCATAATAAACCTCGATAGTTTTAGTTAATTTAAGATTGTAAACGGGTGCATATATATGTCCCAAGCAACTATTCAAACGTATCGAGAGATAGGGCTAGCGTACCTTGATACCAACGGTTGTAATACCAATTTCCTTTCGGTCGCGCACGCCCGCTATTCCTAGTGAGCAGGGTTATCTTTCTCTCTTATCTCTTTTATATCACGTTTTTAACTTACAATTTCTTCTAATGTACCAATAGCAGTAGGTTTTCTTGCTCCCTTGTTAGCAGGATCTATTTTGAGTCTAGCTGTTAAGAGCATTTATACTAGAAATGGGAAAGAGTTTAATCATCAGACTAATATTTTATTATTGTTTAACTTTGACCAAGAATGCGAAAATTTTTCAAAGAGTGATAGGACTAAATTAAAGTGGCTAAAAAATTCAGTTATTTTGAGCAACACAATCTGTACATCTTTAATGTTTTTCGGTGTGGGATTAGATTTAGTTGCCAACGGCTTTGGTATAACTAACTCTATGATGTTATCCGGCTTATTACTTTCATTACCATTCACGCTTTTAATTGTTACTTCACCTATTTTAAATGCTGCAAGTAATTATATTCTCAAAAAGACAGCTATAAATTCAATTGAGGAGCAATTTAAAGGTGATGATCAGTTTATAGAAGTCGATAACGAAAAGCCAAGCAGTACTATGAGCAATCAAAGTTATTTCCCCATCGGTCAGTTAATATCATCAAAGTTAGCTATTCTCCATAGCGAAGTCTCTAGCTAGGAACAATGAGCCACAGATTAGTATGGTTTTGACGTTTTGGGTAGAGGCTTTTAATATGTGATTTGATATTGCATCGCCAATTGATTCACATTCAACTGCTTTTATTCCTATGTTATTGGCTTTTTCCCTAATCAAATTTGTATTTGTTGCTTTAGGTTCAGACTTAACACAAACCGCACATAGTAGCTTGATATATGGCTTTAAGTGCTCTAAGAACTCTTCCACATTTCTGTTACTAGTAACACCAAAAACCATATAAATACCTTCAGCAAAATTATCTTTTACCCACTGAGATAGTACTCTAGCACCATCATTATTGTGTGCACCATCTAAAAATAATTGCCAATCTTTCGGTAGTAGGAAAATTAAATTACCTTCTTTTATAGACTCTAGCCGTGCAGGCCAATAAGTGCACTGTAAACCTGAAGTGATATCCTCTTCTCCAATATCAAATTCATACTTTCCACTTAAAATACTACATGCTGCAATAGCATTGCCTGCATTAATCACCTGATGATCACCCTTTAAAGATGGCAAAGGAAATTCTATTGATTGAATAGCTGATTGAAAAACCATTTTGTTGTTCTTTTTTTTGCAATTCCATTCAAGACCTCCTCTATACAAGGGAGATTTCTTATTTATTGCGTGGTGTTCTAGCGTGTTCACTATAGATTTTTCTTGCGGTGCTATTACGCAAGGAACATTAGGTTTCATTATTCCAGCCTTTTCACCTGCTATAATTTCTACAGTAGGGCCAAGATATTCCGTATGATCAAGTGCAATGGAAGTAATTATTGTTAAAATCGGATTATCTATAACATTTGTTGCATCAAGCCTTCCACCCATACCCACTTCAACTAAAGTTATATCGGCTTTATGACGAGAAAAAGCTAAAAAAGCTGCAATAGTTGCAGCTTCAAACAGAGTGATAGGTTGTTCTGCAATTACTGCACGACATTCTTCTAATAAGCTATATAATTCATTATCGTCGATATAGCTGCCGGCTATCACTATCCTCTCATTAAAACTCACTAAATGTGGAGAAGTGTATGCGTGTACCTTATACCCTGCTGCTTGCATTATATATCTTATAAATGCTAGTGTTGAGCCTTTCCCATTAGTTCCAGCTATATGAATTACGGGAGGCACTTTTTTCTCGGGGTTATCTAGTTTGCTAAGAAAGCCTTTTATGCGATCAAGAGAAAAATCATTCGGCCTGCTACCAAGTGGCTTAGGCCAATGAGGCATATATATCATGGATTGTTATTGCATTTTAATTCAGCTATAACGCTTGCTATGCCATGCGTGTCGATTTTTTCACTAAATTGATAACGTTGATTAATAGCAATACTTATTCCACTCATTACAACATCACTTATCAAGAAAGAACTGTTATTTTTAGTAACTTTAAAATCAATATTTGTAAATTCTTCATCACCGTAAGAAAATCTTGTACCAATTAAGCAAGTTTCATCGTCAACTGCTTTTGTACTCATTATGATCATTTCACTATCATGCATGTATTTATATAAAATTTTAACGCACAAACGCGTAAGATACACTTCATACTCTCTTAAAAAATCTTCTTTTTCTTTTTGTTTAACTAAAGCCCAATGTTTTCCTATGACGAATTGCGATATTCCTTTGAGGTTAACATTGTTTTGAATGACCTCCTGAAGCTTTTTTTGCACACATTCCCGGTTTTTTTTATTCTCCTTTGTAGATATACCATCCACTTGTTGCTTCATAGTATGCACAAAAATTTTGTGATCTGTACAATTAGTGTAAGCACTTGAAGAAATTACAATAAAAACAATGATAGTTAAAACTTTAGTAATGTTCATAAGATATATTTATTAGCTATGATACTTAGAATGCAAAGTTTAATAAAGATTAAATAATAATCGCTAGCTTTAATATATCTATAGACACACCTTGTATAAATCATCTACAATTAATTAAGGGTCTGTTCTATGCGTTATGAGTTAAGTTAAATTTCCCGAGCGATAATTTCTAGTCAAGGGAATTGCCTCTGTTAATTTCGTTGAAATTGATACGCGATGCCCACCTTAACTTTAGTCTCAGGAATCTACTAAGGCTGACGGTAGATACGGATCCTATTTTGATTGGTTTAACATTTATGCTTCATCAATACAAAGAACAGGGTGTTTTCCTATGTTTGCCTAATGAAGTATTCCAAATTGTAATTGATGTTGAAAGGTATCCTGATTTTGTTCCTTGGTGCAAAGCCGTTTATATAAAAGAAAAAATTAACAACCAAATGGTTGTGGATCTCCTCGCAGCTTTTCATGGAATTAAAGGTAGATATACATCAGAAGTTACTTCTCTTTCTCCAAGTGGAACAAATGAAGGTTGGATAAAAGCTGTATCATCAAATGGAATATTTAAACATCTATACAATGAATGGCAATTCATTCCCATAGATGAAAATAAAACTATGGTAAAGTTTTATATAGAGTTTAAGTTTAAGTCCAACTCCAACTCATTTTCCACTTTATTAAACTCAGTATATAAGTATACACAAAGTAAAATAATTGCTGCATTTAAAGATAGGGCTGAAAGCCTTGCTAAACAAAAGTTATCTTGACATTATTAATATAAATGTATAATTTTTTTTAGTAAGTTAAGTGTTTATATTGTAATGATTTTTAGACTATTGTTTTTATTAATTTTCATAAGTGTTAATTCTTATGCAGTTGTTAAGCAAGATTTATCCGATAACCAATACATTCAAAAAAAACCCAATGAAATAACATCAAATGAGCTATTATCGCCATTACCTAATGATAAATTATTAGGAGATCCAAAAGCACCAATTCTAATGATAGAATATGCTTCATTAACTTGTTATCACTGCTCTCTTTTTCATAGGAATGTTTTTCCTAAAATTAAAGAGAAATATATAGACACAGGTAAGATGTTATATATATTTCGTCATTTTCCTTTGGATTACAGAGGGCTAAAGGCTGCAATGCTAAGTCATTGCTACGAAAAACAAGAAGACTACTTTAATTTTAACAAAGCTGTTTTTAACTCAATAGATTCGTGGAATTACTACAATTTAAGTGATTTGACTTTACTACAAAGAATTGCTGCACTAAGCAACTTAAAGCAAGATGCATTTAACCAATGCATTAATGATAAGAAAATAATGGATAAAATCGTAAATGATAAATCACTGGCAATTAATAAACTTGGTATCACAGCCACTCCAATATTTTTCATCAAGCTTAACGATGATAAATCATATATAGAGCATAATAAAGTTAAACATGGAGGGTATAAAGAGCTGAAATATTTCACTAATGTGATAGATAAATTATATGGAAAAGCTATAGTGAAGTAATACCACTGTAGCTTACCATATAAAAGACTCTATGCTGAGTCATTGTTTTTCACTACTGTTTGTTGTTTTTTACGCTCAAACTCTCTTTTTTTACTGTGCCAAGTGTAGTAATACATAGCGATTTTATTCTCTATTAATACTATTGTCCCATCATAAAACTGAACCATATCCATAACTTTTCTCTGAGCTTCATCAAAACGTTCTTTATACTTTTCACGATAAGCTGGATTATGTAGTAACATAACCCCTTCATTCTTGTTAGATTTTTTGTTTAACGTTTCAACTTCACCAGCAATAGTATAAGACATATAACCCCCTCTAATTGATTATAAAAATTATATTTTAAAAAGAGAAATGCGCATAAACAATCCCTTTAATTCTAGCATAATAATCGACTGTTTATTATACTAGTTAACTATAGTACGATATATAATAATTTTTGTCACTTAAAATTTTATACTATGAAATAATAACTTAAAATAAATGTTTTTATTATTTTAAACTATATTATTATATTTATAAATTGTGTATGAATTAAGTCTCCCTAATTTATAATATATGCGTAATAATTTTAGTATAAAATTGTCATACATAAGAAATCTATTTGCAAAAGAATATAAAAAAATAGAAGAATATTGTATTCTTGAAAAAAAGCAACATATTCAAATTGGCCCTGAAGAAGGAAAGCTATTAAGTTTATTTATAAAAATCCAAAAAATCAAAAGTATTGTTGAGATTGGCACGTTATACGGTTACTCGTCGATTTGCATGGCAAAAGCTCTACTAAAAGACGGTCATATATATACAATAGAAAATAATCCTCAACACTCAAGAATAGCAAAAAAAAATTTTAGTGCTTTTAATCTAAGTGATAAAATTACTCTAATAGAAGGCGATGCACTGGAAAAAATTAATGAATTATCAGCAAAAGCACCATTTGACATGATATTTATTGATGCTGACAAAAGTAGTTATCCTAAGTATTTAGATTGGGCAGAGTCATACATTAAACAAGATGGGCTAATCGTTGCAGATAACACTCTACTGTTTAACACAGTATTTTTAGAATCGCCTCCAAAAGAAGTATCAGAAAAATCATGGCATGCCATGAGGGAGTTTAATAATAGATTATCAGATGAAAAAAAATATTTCTCTATATTGATTCCAACTGATGAAGGAATGACTGTAGCTTTAAAGCTAACATAAGTTAAAAATCAAGGTCAGCATAATGTTTAGGAGGGATTAAACCAGAAATCCTCTCTAATAATATCTCACGAAAACAAGGCTTTGATTTAACAATGGAGTACCATTCTTTTAAAATTTTACTTTTTTCCCATGGAAAACTACTTACATAATCCATTACGGAAATATGCGATGCTAAAGTAATATCAGCTAAAGTGAACTTATCAGTTGCAAGCCAAACGTTCTTGTTAATTAAGTGTTCGATGTATTCCATATGGCAAGGTAGGTTATGCTGAGCTGCATGAAGAAATCTAGAGTCAGGGCTGCGGTTAGTAATTACTTTTTCATTCATAATATACTTAGTAACTTCATTGTAAAATTTGTTATCGAACCAATTGATTAGAGCGCGTATTTTAGACTTAATAATAGTGGATGAACCAAGTAATTTGACGTCGCTATTGTAAGTCTCTTCTATATATTCACAAATGGCATTACTATCCGCTATTACAAAGTTATTATCTATTAACACTGGTACTTGCCCGGTTGGATTGATCTCCATAAATTCATTCCGCTTTTCCCACGGATTTTCATACACTAGATCACAGCCTAATTTTTTTTCTTTTAGAAAAGCTCTAACTTTTCGTGAAAATGGACAAAGAGGAAAATGATATAAAATCATAATGTTCCTCTTTTGTTATACCAATATCCTTTTTTTGTTACTCTATGGCTTGACCTACAACTGTACGAACTTTCTTTGTAGTCCACAGAAGTTTGCGTAGCAGGTGGTGTCATGCAAGTAGCTGACACTGGAATCCAGTTCTTATTATACAACAGCCTGATGTATTCATTTAAAATTAAGTTTTCTGGATCCAAGTAGTCAAGCACTGGGATGACAGAAGAAGAGTATTTTAGGTAACAGTTGTTTACTCCAAAGTAATGTTGCAAGAGATCTAACATATAAATTATAAGACTAATATAGGATATACCTTGCTAAATAAAAAAAAAAGTATAATATTTTATAAGGTATGCAGGCAAAAACTCTGTAATTTGGTCAGATCAGAAATGAAGCAGCCATATCAGAACCTTTTTGGGTTGCATACCTATTTCATTATTTGTTTTATCCGAGGCTATGAACATAGCATTAAAACATCGTCCTAGTAGCTTCAAAGATCTAGTAGGTCAAGATATATTAGTGCGTGTATTAGAAAATGCTTTTATTTTAAACAAAATCCCGCAATCTATACTGCTCTCTGGTAGTAGTGGAGTTGGTAAAACCACCACTGCAAGGATAATAGCTTTATGTTTGAATTGTTCCCTGGGGCCAATTTTTGAACCTTGCGGATCATGTGAAAATTGTCTAGCAATAAAAAATTCAAGCCATCCAGATGTAATTGAAATCGATGCAGCAAGTCACACTAGCATTGACGATATTAAAGTAATCCTGGGAGATATTTGCTATTCACCTATAAGCTCTAAATTCAAAGTCTACATTATAGATGAAGTACACATGCTATCTAGCAGTGCATTTAACGCATTACTTAAAACCCTAGAAGAGCCACCATCTAGTGTAAAGTTCATTTTAGCAACTACGGAAATAAAAAAGATACCAATAACTATTATTGCACGTTGTCAAAGATTTGATTTACACAACATTCCTGTAGCTAAAATAGTGGAATGTTTAAATAATGTTGCACAAAAAGAGAGTTATTCCATTGAAAAGGGAGCATTAGAATTAATTGCACGACATTCTGGAAATTCAATGCGTAACGCCTTGTTTTTGATGAATCAAGCAGTGCTATATAGCAAAGATGGTGCAATATCCACTAAAAATGTGACAGACATACTTGGCCTAGTGGATAAAGATATTATATTCGATCTATTAGGGGCAATATTAGAAGGTGATTTACAGAAAGCTCTATCAGTGTTTGACAAGGCGATAAAAACAGCAAACCCACTTAGTATTTTTGAAGGTCTATTGCAAACAATTCAGTTAGTATGCCGTTTTTTGATTACAAAAGAGATTGATAATGCAGTTACAGAGCATGAAAAGAATAGGATAAAAGATTTAAGTATAAAGAGATCTTTAATATTTTTTTCGAGATTGTGGAAGATGTTGCTTAAAGGTATTCAAGATATAAAAACTTCAACATGCAACGATGTTGCTGCTGAAATGATGTTAATTAGCCTCTGTTATCTTTCTGATCTGCCTTCTCCGGAACAGGTGGTCAAAAAAATTCTTTCGCAGAATGCACAGCCGGAAAATACGCGTAATGTAAGAAATGAACAGCAACAAAATTATGATTTTGACAAAGTTTTGCAACTATTAAGGCGGAGTAACCAAATTTATCTTTACAAACAACTGTGTAATAATCTACAATTAATAGATTGTAAACCTGGATATTTAAAATTAAAAGCTGTATCTAAGTTGGATAGTAATTTTTGCAATGATTTAAAAAATTACTTAAACCAGGTGACTCAGCAAGAGTGGGTTATTGCAGTTGATACGGGTTATATAAACAGGGAAGTGAGTAATTTAAATTA
This sequence comes from Wolbachia endosymbiont of Rhagoletis cerasi, assembly GCF_018454475.1. Taxonomy (NCBI): domain Bacteria; kingdom Pseudomonadati; phylum Pseudomonadota; class Alphaproteobacteria; order Rickettsiales; family Anaplasmataceae; genus Wolbachia; species Wolbachia endosymbiont of Rhagoletis cerasi. The sequence continues at coordinate 40,064 of NZ_JADCNC010000013.1, forward strand.
TGCACCTGCAGTTAAGGATATACTTGACACGTTTAAAGGTGCAAAAGTAGTTAATATAGAAAATAAGGAGTAAGTTGTGGATTTTAGTCAAATAATGAAACAAGCGCAAGAGATGCAAAAAAAGCTTGCAGAAGCTCAAGAAAAATATATTGGAAAAGAGTTTCAAGGTATTTCTGGTGGTGGCAAAGTTTCTGTATTAGTGGAAGTCATAAAAATAGGTAGCTATAAAGCTAAAAAGGTGAACATAGACTTAGAACTTATGAGAAATGAGGAAAAAGATATAGTAGAGGATTTAGTAACAGCAGCGTTTAATGATGCCGTTAAAAAAGCAGAAGAGGATATGGCAAATGCAACTTCTGATCTTGCAGGTATGATGGGTTTACCACCTGGATTTAAACTTCCTTTTTGAATTTACTACTGAAGTTTCTTTTAGTGTAAGTATTTTTTTTCTAATATTTCCAACGCTAGTACTTCTTCATATAATGCACCTATAGCTAGCACAGCCCTAAGTCATACCGCGGTTCATTCCATAGCTGTACGAACATTAATTTTTGAAAGTAAATTGCACAGCAAATGGTGTCATCCCAGTGCCCAGACACTGGGATCCAGGAAAAAGAATGGTGTCATCCGAGTAGCTGACACTGGGATCCAGAAGACTTAATTTCAACCAAGTGGCTGCATAATAAAGACTAGATTCCAGTGTCAAGCACTGGAATGACATGGTGAGGTGTCATCCTGCTGCTCCTTTCTTGTCATCCCGCGCGGAATAATTAACCGTCATACCGCGATTCATTCGCGGTATCTCAGCCGCTAACACATAGCGGAATGACAGCAGTCCTATGTCATACCGTCACGGTATCTCTAGATCCCGCTAACAAGCAGCGGGATGACAAATTATTTAACCGTCATACCGCGATTCATTCGCGGTATAGATCCTGCTAACACGTAGCGGAATGACGAGGTCTTTCGATAGTAAATCTTACCTGTGTTAGCTATACCAAAAAATCAAAAGTCGTATTTATTCATTAATAAAATCTTTGTCTTCTCCTAAAAATTAGTTAAAATGTAAGATATTTTGTGTTATTAAGTTAGCACTTGACTTAACTTTAGTTGTTACTTAGACTGCTAAAGTGGAATTTTAATTTTTTTACGAGGACAATTATGCATTATAAAAAGTTTTTTTCAGCAGCCGCTTTAGTAACGTTGCTAAGTTTATCAAACTCTGCTTTTTCAGATCCTGTTGGTCCAATAAGTGATGAAGAAACTAGCTACTACGTTCGTTTGCAATACAACGGTGAATTTTTACCTCTTTTCACAAAAGTTGATGGTATTACCTATAAGAAAGACAAGAGTGATTACAGTCCATTAAAACCATCTTTTATAGCTGGTGGTGGTGCATTTGGTTACAAAATGGACGACATCAGGGTTGATGTTGAAGGAGTTTATTCATACCTAAACAAAAATGATGTTAAAGATGTAACATTTGACCCAGCAAATACTATTGCAGACAGTGTAACAGCAATTTCAGGATTAGTGAACGTGTATTACGATATAGCAATTGAAGATATGCCTATCACTCCATACATTGGTGTTGGTGTTGGTGCAGCGTATATTAGCACTCCTTTGGAACCCGCTGTGAATGATCAAAAAAGTAAATTTGGTTTTGCTGGTCAAGTAAAAGCTGGTGTTAGTTATGATGTAACTCCAGAAGTCAAACTTTATGCTGGAGCTCGTTATTTCGGTTCTTATGGTGCTCATTTTGATGGAGAAAAAGTAGATCCTAGAGATGCAAACAAAAAGGTTGCTGATAAAGGCGCATATAAAGTCCTTTACAGCACTGTTGGTGCAGAAGCTGGAGTAGCGTTTAATTTCTAGTCTATCTCAGTCTTGTTATCCCAGTGGGTTTTTTCTTGCCATCTAAGTGGCATGACACTGGGATCTAGAAAAAAGAAATGTGGATTCCAGTGTCAAGGCACTGGAATAACACTATTTGCTATGTGTTTAAGCTATAATGTTTACCATTGTACTGGTAGAATATCATCTAAAGTTACATAATGTTATCCAATTAGCTAACACTGCGGCCTACTGTCTCCAAGAAATTAGATGGAAAATTTGTACTTTTTTCAAATCAAAGCTTGAATTTTTGCTGGAAAATCAATATATTATATGCATGAAGTTTTAATTTAAGTTGTTATGTTGACCTCAATGGCAAACTTATGTGTCGATAGCAGAACCAATCTCATGCAATATATTGCTAGGGTGCAAAAATTTCCTATGCTGTCTCAAGAGGAAGAGGTACGATTAGCAAAAAATTGGAACCAATATAAGGATGTTTCTTCTGCTCATAAATTGATTACCAGCCATTTGAATTTGGTAGTGAAAATTGCAATGAAATTCAAAAATTATGGACTATTGTTGATGGACCTGGTCATGGAAGGAAATATGGGTTTAATGCATGCAGTGAAAAAGTTTAATCCTGATTTAGGGTTTCGTTTTTCAACTTATGCGGTGTGGTGGATTGAAGCTTCAATAAAAGACTTTATATTGAAATCTTGGTCGTTTGTGAAAATAGGCACAACGCAAGCACAAAGAAGATTGTTTTTTAGTTTACGTAAAATAAAAAAAAGAATTTTACAGTATACAAACAGGGAAACCTTAAATAATGAAGAAATAAAAGCAATATCTAATGAGCTTTCTGTATCCGAAGGAGACGTTCTGCAGATGAATTACCGTATGGCTTGTAAGGATCAGTCGCTAAACGATTGCATAAAAATAGGTGATGACTCTAAAAGGGAGCTACAAGATATGATCCCATGTAACTTGGTTAGTCAAGAAGTAACCTATCAGAATCATGAAGAAAAAGAATTAAAAGAAGCAATTTTAAACAATGCACTAGCGAGCCTCAACGAAAGGGCAAGAGACATTTTTATCAGTAGATATTTGTCTGAAAACATTCAAACTCTGGATGAACTTAGTAAAAAATATTGTGTTTCAAGAGAAAGAATAAGGCAGTTGGCTGAGCAGGCGATGGCTAAGGTAAAACAATATATACAATCTGAAAGTTTGAAATTTTGTTTGCATGCGTAGTTTTTTTATATTTCTAATATTTTTTTCGATAGGCGCTTTTGCATCGGTTAGTGATGTACAATTGAAGGAAAAATATAAAGATTGGCTCGTGTATACTGCATTGGAAGATGGAGAGAAAGTATGTTATATTGTATCCTATCCTAAAAAAAAAAGCGAATATTATACAACCAATCGCAAGCCGTATGTAATGGTTAGTTATGTTGATAAAAAAGCAGATGAGGTAAGCGTTACCTCTGGTTTTCAGTATGATAAGGAGCCTGTAGCTCTCAATATCGACAAAAAAATTAAATATACACTGCCCATAATACAGGGAAGTTTTGCGTGGGCAGAGCATACAAAAATAGATCAAGATCTCATTCTAAAAATGAAGCAGGGATTATCAATGGTAGTTAATGGAAAAACAAAAACAGTGACCATTGATGATACTTATTCCCTACTTGGTTTTCAAAAAGCGTATCAAAAAATGCATGATTTATGCCATACAAAGTAAATTATTGTAACAGAATACCCAGCTATAGTATAAACTAGACTACTCTTTCAATGGAAATATAAATAGCACTTTACTTTATATGGGATGTGGATATCATTTAAAATATATTTTTGAGAGTTAGCAATGTCAGAGGTTGCAGGTGTAGATACAGAAATCAAAAAGCAAAATTCTGTGTGCGAGCAGATGCGTTTTAGCGTGAGCCGCACAAGTCTTTTAAATACATTATCCAGAGTAAGTGGAGTGGTTGAAAGGCGTAATGCAATAGATGTTTTGGCGTGTATAAATATCAAAGCACAACACGGCAGCATAAAATTAATGGCAACTGATCTTGACATTTCAATGTTTGCCTCACTTGCTGCAACCGTATTAACAGAAGGAGAAGTAAAAATTTCAGCGCATACTTTACATGACATAGTGAAGAAGTTACCCGCTGATTTGGATGTCAATTTTGAAGTAAACAACCAAGGAAAATTATTGATGTCTTGCGGAAATGCAAACTTTTCTTTACCGAATGTAGTTTCAAGCAGCTTTCCTGCTCTTGAAGAAGACAATTATAAACATGATTTTACTCTACTAAATACAGACCTGATAGACTTATTAACTAAAACAAAATTTGCTGTATCACTAGATGATACAAGGTATAATTTAAATGGAATATATCTACATACAGATGAGCAATTTCTGTACTGCGTTGCAACTGATGGCCATCGTTTATCATGTATAAAGAGGCCAAAGCCTGGGAACATCAATGGCGAATTTGGTGTGATCATTCCACGTAAAACTGTTATGGAGCTGTTAAAAATATTGGACGATTGTAATGAAATTAAAGTAAAACTCTCAGACAGAAAAATCAAGTTTACATGCGGTGAATATATTCTAATATCAAAATTAATAGATGGAACTTTTCCAAATTATAAAGCAGTTATTCCAGCATCTCAAGATAAGCATATGATTATTGAAAGTAAAAAACTTTCAGACGTTATAGATCGAGTTTCCGTTGTTGTATCTGATAAAGTAAAATCTATTAAATTCTCACTACAAGAAAAGCTGCTAACTCTGCATTCAAACTCCCAAGAGTGCAGTGATGCAACTGAATCCATAGAAGTGGACTACAATGAAGCCCCTATAGAAATAGGGTTCAACTCGCGTTATTTACTTGATGTTCTATCCTGCATAAAAAATAAATGTAAGTTTAGCTTAGCCGATGGTAATAGTGCTACAATTATCACTGATGAAGACGATTCAAGTGCATTATATGTAGTAATGCCAATGAGAACTTAAACTCGTCATCTCGCTGCTTGTTAGCGGAATCTGGAGATACCGTGGCGGTATGGCACTTATTTCACTAGCTTTTATTAAATTAGTAATCTATCTTTACCAAATATAAGCCAAAAGGTGGTGCAGTAACTCCAGCGGCACTTCTTTTGCATTGGTTTAATATATTTAGCATTTCTTGCGGATTGGTTCTATTTTTTCCAAATTCAACTAAAGTACCCACAATAATCCTCACTTGGTTATGTAAAAAGGAAATAGCAGATATTTTGATGTGTATATGATTCCCATTTTGTATTATATCGATATCATCAATTGTTCTTATCGGATTTGCGGCTTGACAATCTTTTGAACGGAAACTTGAAAGGTCATGTTTTCCAAGTAGATGTTTAGCAGCTTCACGCATAATATTTACATCAAGTGGGCTAAACACTTGCCATACATAACCCGTCTCCAGAGCGGCAGGAGCATAGCGATTAACTATTCTATATTCGTAATATCTTTTTTTTGCTGAAAACCGTGCGTGAAACGCATCATCTACAACTTCTGCATTAAGCACGACTATAGGAATTGATTTTAAATGATAGTTTATTGCATTCCTTATTCTATAAAGCTCAAATTCCTTTTCCATATCAAAATGAGCAACTTGTCCTAAAGCATGAACTCCTGCATCAGTCCTGCCACCACAGTACAAAGTAACTTTCTCACCACTAAAATTAAATATAGCATTTTCTATCTTCTCCTGGATTGAGTTAGCAGAGTGTTGCTGTTTTTGCCAACCAGAGAAATTACTACCATTATATTCTACCGTTATTTTGTATCGCACTGCATTACATCAAGCTCTATCTAAAATAGTCATTTTCTATCTTAACATAATTTATGGTCAAGCCTACAGTGCTGCCACTCCCATAAAGTAGTTCGTCCAATCTTAAATCTTGCTGCCACTGCTTCTCTGCTTTCTCCTTCGTCTAGCGCCTCCATTGCTTTTTTTCTAAAATCATAACTATATGCTGCTGGCATTCAACCTCCTTATCATTATCTATCCTTATCACATCCGGACTTCTATGAAAAGAGCTATAAATCGTGAAAAAGAACTGCTCATTAAGTGCTGTTTGCTTAATAAATTTACTGACATTGGTATGGCTAAATTCGAAATGGCTACATGAATTTATCGTAAATTATTACCGTATAAGGTACGATGCGACAAAGCCATCCCAGTGTCAGCTACTCGGATGATACCGTCATAAAGGAACCAGTGTTAGCTGCTTGGATGACAACCATTGTGCTTGAGGCAAAATTGACTATCACTTCTTTTTATAGAGCTTGCTCCAAACTTTGTTGTTAGTTAATACAAAAAACACTGTTAAAATTATAAAATACGCCACTACTTTTAATCCAAGTTTATGCCGGCGCTCTAATTCTGGCTCTGCTGCCCATTGTAAAAAATTTATCACATCATACGCCATATTTTCAACTGTGGCTTGCCTTGCACCATCATATTCCACCATTCCTTCAGAAAGTGGTGGCGCCATAGCTAATCTGCCTGTTGGAAAATACGAATTAAAATATAAATCATTTTCATCGTGTTCGCCGTTTTGATAGCCTGTTAACAATGAATAGACATAATTTGCACCATCATGCCTTGCTTTAATAATTAATGATAAGTCTGGTGGGACTGCACCATTGTTGCTTGCTGCAGCTGCTTCTTTTGTATCAAAAGGCGCAATAAAATAATCCGAAGGTACTCCAGGTCTGTCAAACATTTCACCAAAATCATTCGGACCATCTTTAACTTGATAAGAAGCTGCTATTTGTTTTACATCTTCTTCAGAAAAACCGACATCTTGCAAATTACGAAATGCTACCCTATTCATTGAATGACAAGCAGCACAGACTTCTTTATACACTTTATAGCCACGCTGAATTGACTCTCTATCGAAAGATCCGACAATTCCATCAAATTTCCAGTCTATTTTCTTATTTGGTGATGATTTAAATTCTTCTGCAGATATAAGACTAGATAGAAATAACATGCAGAAGATTGCAAATACATTAGATCCCATGCATAACCACTGTTTTAGTAAATTTCGAATTGATGTCATGCAAGTAGCTGACACTGGAATCCAGCTTATTTCATCACTGACATTATGGTTATCATGCACTCCTAGAATCTGTTGTCCATTGCATGATTTGTAAGTATTTTTATACCTGGATCCCAGTGTCAAGCACTGGGATGACAACGGAAGATAGTGGAATGACACTGTGTGTTGTATACAACGTTCATACAATTGTGTACATGATGCTGGAATCCATTTATTTTTTTTCTGGATCCCAGTGTCAAGCACTGGGATGACAAAAGAGGGCTCTGGGATGACAGAAGAGAGCTCTGGGATGACAGAGAATTTTGTAAGAGATCTGCTTTGAATTGACATCACCTCATCTCCGGCACAGAATCACTTAAGGTTTTTGGTGGTTCTTTTGGCTTTTCATACTTACTAAGCAGTGGTAAAACTATCACAAAGTATGCAAAGTAATAAAGAGTAGATAGCCTACTCATAGTGATGTAAGGCTCTTTTACCTCTTGTCCTCCAAGCCAGGCAAGAAGTACAAAATTTATTGCAAAAACCCAAAAAAATTTCTTAAACACCGGGCGATAAGCACCACTTTTAACTTTTGATTTATCAAGCCAAGGTAACAAAAACCACACTAAAATAGACGCAAACATGGTAAGCACACCAGTAAGTTTATCTGGAATTGAACGTAGCATTGCATAAAAAGGTAAAAAATACCACTCTGGCACTATATGTACCGGAGTGACCATAGAATCAGCTTCTATATAATTGTCTGGATGCCCAAGATAATTGGGAGCATAGAAAACAAATGCGAACAAAACTACAAAAAACAGACCAAAAGTTATGCAATCCTTGACTATATAATAAGGATAGAGAGGGATGGTATCCTTATCTGATTTTACCTCCACTCCACTTGGGTTACCAGAGCCAAACCTATGCAGAGCTATCACATGAAGCATAGCTAAAGCAATAATAACAAAAGGCAGAAGATAATGCAGAGCGAAAAAACGGTTAAGTGTTGGGTTATCCACTGAAAAACCACCCCATAACCATATAACTATTTTATTGCCAATTAAAGGTATAGCAGAAAATAAGTTGGTTATAACTGTTGCACCCCAGAAACTCATTTGTCCCCAAGGCAATACATATCCCATAAAGGCAGTTGCCATCATTGCAAAAAATATAAATATTCCAATAAACCACACCATCTCTCTCGGTCTTTTATAAGATCCGTAATATAATCCACGTATTATATGAACATAGACTACCATAAAGAAGAGCGATGCTCCAACAGCGTGAGTGTAGCGTATTAACCACCCGTAATTCACATCTCGCATTATGCGCTCTACACTATTAAACGCATAATCAACATGCGGAGTGTAGTGCATAGCAAGAAATATACCTGTTATTATTTGTAAAATCAGCGCTATACCAGCCAAAGAGCCAAAGTTCCAAGCATAATTTAAGTTTTTTGGCACTTGGTAAGAAGCAGTGTGTCTTAGAAAAGAAAATATAGGCAATCTATATTCTATCCATCCTAATATGCCTTTTTCTTCTTTTATTGTTTCTTTTTTGTTATCTTCCTGCATAACTTAAACCTTTCTGAACACATGTCCATTGCTACTTTTATCTTATTTTTTTATTGTAGCAACTTATCCTTTACGCACAAATAAAAACTTTAAAGCAATATTAATTACCTCTTCAGCAACCTGTCACGTGCTGCGTTTAATTTTTGTGCAAAATATTCCGAGCCTCCTTTATCTGGGTGAACTAATTTCATTAAATTTTGATATGCTTTATTGATTTCATTTTGGTTCGCTCCAGAATCTATTCCTAGCACTTTAAATGCTCCATCTCTGAACATGTTACTACTACCAGACTAGTATGATTTTGTCTTGTAAATTTATTCAACAACCCTATTCTAACTATATAATGAAAAATTATCTACAAAGTGTTTATGAAGATGGTATGAAAATCCAACTATCTAAAGTCAACAAATATTTATTAGTTTTACTGATTACTGTCTCAGCATTTCTCATATCTGGGCAAGTATCCAGTTCAAGCAATATCGAGAATGATTTTCAAGATTTACAAGAAAAATTACCATTATTGAAAGATCAGGATTTGTTATTTTTAGATCCAGCTTCAGCTTTAAATTATGGTGATAGGGCAGGTAAAAAAGTGTTAATGGTTATAGTTCACCATACTGAAACATCAACACTAAAAGGTACAAAAGATACGCTGAATGCTAGAGGATTGTCAGTTCATTTTATTGTCGATAGGGACGGCAGCGTTACCTTAATGGTTCCATTAGAGAAAGAAGCATGGCATGCTGGTATTAGTTATGCAAGAGTTAAGATAAATAGCAAGCTTGAAGAGCTACGGAAGCTTAACAACTATTCTGTAGGTATTGAAATTGTAAACACAGGACTTGAGCCTTTTCCGGAAGAGCAAATGAGATCTGTTAAAGAGCTGATTTTATACCTTATGGAGCGTTTTAAAATTAAAAGGGATATGATATTTAGTCATTCTGAAATAGGAACTATAGTGTATGATCCAGAGCTTGGCTATACAATGCGTAAACCAGATCCACACAAATTGTTTGATTGGGAGTTATTAGAGAAAAATGAAATTGGATTGCACATAAGTGACAGAATAAACCCTAAAGATGCTAAACACAAAATGGGCAAAACATTGTATAAAGCAGGTGATAGAAATGAAGGTATTTTGAAATTAAAACAAAGGCTGAACAGATTTTTCTATAAGATAGAACCTTGGAATGATAAGAAAGGTAATGTAATTTTTCCTGATAATAATGCTGATTACTCAGATGAGTTTGATGAGAATTTTGTATGGGTTATTTATCAGTTTTCAATACATAATTTACCAAGAGAAATTAGAAAAGATCTACCTCTTAAACTAGAACAAGCAGATATATTTCCTGAATTCTTTAGTGAATATAGTCATGGCATTTCTTCTAGTTATCTAACCTTTAGTGAAAAAATTAAATCGACTCTACAACCATGTTTAAGCAAAGTAGATTATGAGAATTTATTATCTTCTCTTGCACAATATGAGAATAACATTTCTCCTGATGCATCTACCACTTTAATGTACAAAATTAAGTTATACTATGATTCTTATTTAAGATATCGCATATGGTCTTCACTCTATAAACCATTTAAGCTTAATGTATTGGAAGAGTTAGAGATTTTAAAGAGTGGAGTGTTATCTTTAAAATCACTAGATAGCTCTAAAGCTGCAGAAGTTTCCAGTTTAATTGATAGCTTTAAAGTAGATATTTCTTTAGAATTTCAGGGTTTTGAAAAACAGTGGTTTCAGGAGTTTAAGAATGCTTGGAGACAAGAATTTATACCTTCCCTGGAAGAACAGATAACATGGACTGCACTACATGAAGCAATATTGGAGTATTTAGAAAAAGCAAAGGAAGAAATTCGTTAAACGAAAACTTTTTTTAAGATCACTTTTTTAACAATTTATCACGTGCCGCATTTAGCTTTTGCGCAAAATATTCCGAGCCTCCCTTATCTGGGTGAACTAATTTCATTAAATTTTGATATGCTTTATTGATTTCATTTTGACTTGCCTCAGGATTCAGCCCCAGTATCTTTAATGCTTCATCCTTGGACATGTTATCACCAGTGTAATTTTCAGTATAACTTCTACTGCTACTAAATTCGTTCAAAAACTTACTCAATATAGAGTTCATCATGAAACTCATATTATTTTTTTTTGTCAGGAAAAGAAAAAATATAACAACGCTAGGCAAGACAAATGTAATTACTATGAATACTAAAAAAAGAAAAAAGATGAATGACATGTATATTTTTTTATCATTTTATGATTAAATAGTAACAATTATAATTGTCATGGTAAATAACATGTTCATCCAGATTGAAGAAACACCAAACCCAAATACGCTAAAATTCCTTCCTGGATTTGAAATTTTAAACGAAGGAGAAACGGCTGATTTTTCAAATGCAAATGAGATAAAAAATTCTAAACTAGCAGCAAATCTTTTTCAAATAGAACATGTGGTAAGAGTGTTTTTTGGTCATGATTTTATTTCAGTAACAAAATTGGGTGGAATTAATTGGGATACATTAAAAGTAGAAATTTTAACTACAATCATGGATCACTTTACTTCAGGTGGAAAAGCACTAGATAAAGAAGGAGTAAATGATAATAATATACCGGATGAAGAATTTTTTGATAAAAATGATATAGAAATTGTAAATAGAATAAAAGAATTAATGGAAAGTTATATCAAACCTGCAGTTGCTCAAGATGGTGGCGATATCAAATTTCGTGGCTATAAAGACGGGATAGTTTATGTTGAGTTACAAGGAGCTTGCTCTGGATGCCCAAGTGCTGCAATTACTTTAAAGCAAGGAGTGCAAAATATGCTGAGCTACCACATACCAGAGATTGCAGGTATAGAGACCACACTATGACTAATCAAACGGTTAGAGGAACAAAAGATCTCCTGTTTGATGAATGGTACAAGTTTAAACACATAGAGCAAACAGCAAGCAGAATCTCAAGTTTATACGGCTTTTTGCCCGCCCAAACTCCAATATTTGAGTACACGGAGGTTTTTACAAAAACCTTAGGTGATAGCTCAGATATCATCACTAAAGAGATGTATAGCTTCAATGATAAAGGGGGAAAGAGCATAACTTTACGTCCTGAGTTCACTGCAGCGATTGTCAGGCTATTAATTGAAAAAAAACTGCAAACACCGATAAAACTATTCTCAACAGGACCTGCATTTCGTTACGAAAGACCGCAAAAGGGAAGACAAAGGCAATTTCATCAGATAAATTTTGAGGTTTTTGGTGTAGAAGATTCAAAAGCCGATGTTGAATTGATATCACTCGCTCAGCACTTACTAACTAAATTTGGCATCAATAAAAATGTAAAGCTGGAAATCAACTCTCTGGGTGATAGTGAAACAATAACTAAGTATAGAGAAGCTTTGATCTTATACTTTACAAAGTATCAAAATGATCTATCAGAAGATAGCAAAAATAGGTTGATCAAAAATCCACTCAGAATACTAGATTCTAAGGATGAGAAAGATAGATTAATAATTTCTGATGCGCCTAAAATCAGCAATTATTATACGAAAGAGTCCTCAGATTTCTTTGAACAAATACTAAATGGATTAACAGCTCTTGATATACCTTATACCGTAAACAATAAACTAGTTCGAGGTTTGGATTATTATTGCCACACAGTGTTTGAGTTTGTTACAGAGGATTTAGGTGCACAAGGGGCAGTTTTTGCCGGTGGAAGATACGATAATTTAGTATCTTCAGTGGGTGGAAAACACACTCCAGCGATAGGATTTGCAGGAGGTATTGAACGCATAATGGAGTTAATCAATTATTCTCCGAAAGAAGAGCGACCTATTTACCTAATTCCAATCGGTAGAGAGGCTGAAAAACATGCTTTAACACTTGCGAATGAATTGCGCAGAAATAGTTTATATGTAATCTATGAATATAGCGGAACGCTCAAAACCCGAATGAAAAAAGCAAATCAAGCAAATGCTAAAGCTGCTTTAATTTTTGGCGATGAAGAATTGAGTAGTAAAATTTTAAAGATTAAAAACATGGATACAGGTGAAGAAAAAATAATTGCTCGCGATAATACAATAGAAAACATCTATTAGGAGCAATGCAAATGTTTTTCTCAGTCAGCTATAGAAGAAAATTCGTCTGCACAAGAATTTTTCATAGTATTCAATGTATCATAATCTGTAAAATCTAATTTTACCGGTGTAATAGTAATAAATCCTTCTTTTATTTTATTTATACTACCACTGCCTGAGTGCTCTCGAGACCAATTTAAGCTAAAAGAGCCATTCGAATTTTCAGTAAAAGTTAAATCCCCATCAATGTTATATTCACCTTGTTCAGCAAATTCTACTCCTTTTACTTTTTCCGTAGCAGGAAAATTTACACTCATCACTATGTTTTTAGGCCAACCAACCTTAACTAGCTTGGCAATAACCTTTGGTGCAAAAACCTTTGTATTGTGCCAGTCTATTTTATCATGATAAACTTGGCTTAGCGCAATAGAAGGTATAGACCTTGCAGCACCTTCCATTACAGCACCAATTGTTCCTGAATAACAAATATCGTCCCCGACATTTGATCCAATATTTACTCCGGACAATATTAAGTCTGGTTTTTTATTCATAACTTTATTTAGCGCAATAATGACACAATCTGCAGGAGTACCAGACACACTAAATTCCCTTTCACTATGTTGTTTTATTCCAATAGATTGTTTCACTGGATAATCAAGAGATCTTGCAGCTCCGCTTCTATCAGTATCTGGTGCCACTATCCATATTTCTGACGCAAAATTCCGTGTAACCTCTTTGAGTAATTTTATTCCTTCACTTCCAAAACCATCATCGTTTGTTATTAATATTATCATATACAATACTCAGCTATACAGCTCCAAATTATGTAAACCACTGGCTGTAAATAAACTCATGAGGCTTTAAGTTTCTTTGCATAACTGTGGACTGTAACAAAGAACCTGCTGTAAATCAATAGATTTCTTGCACAGGCCATAACTGTCATTACAATAGAAACGAAAAAACTTACTTGACAAACTCCGCCAGCCCCCTTATCATAAAACTGAAGCTATTGTATTTGCTTTCGCCAATCTGCAGATTAAAAGGTAAGGATTACTTAATGTATCGGCGTCTTATGTTCAATTTTTTGCAGTATATAGATACTGTATGTCTTTACAAAACTTCATCTACATCTAGATTTTTATCTAAATAAGCTGAACGCGCTTACAAAGCGTTACAAGACATCAAAAAATGCCAATACTCGACAGAGATAGTAAAAGACTAGCTAACTCGGGGATTCTTTGTCTTTTTTTCTGCTTAGTAA